>CAYZQG010000152.1:0-4123 GCA_964480685.1 uncultured Lentimicrobiaceae bacterium | reverse complement strand
ATAGAAATACATCTTCTAAAAATAAGAAAACTACAATCAAAAAACAAAATCAAAATAAAATCGTATCCGATTCCGAAACAATTAATGATGTTGAAGCTCCAATCCATAGTGAAGTGAAAAAGGAAGAAATTTCAACACTCAATAAATCGAAACCCTATCATTTATTTCCCGTTTTATTCGGTGTATTGGGATTGTATTTACTTACCCTTATTTTGGTTTGTTTTAGATGGTTGAAAAAAATATCATTTAGAAAAATGTGGAATATTATGTTGACAGTCAGTTTTTTGTTTGTCGGAATAACCGGTTTGTTATTGGCTGTTTTTATTTACTATGCGTATGTTCCCTCTTATTACATCCATTTAATTACATTGCATTATGATTTTGGCGTTGCAATGACGGTCATAGCTATTTTTCATGCACTATGGCATTTAAATTATTACAAAACAATTTTCAAAAAGAATTTAAAAAAGAAAGATTTATGAAAGCTGTATTTATTTCATTTTATCAAGCATTTTACGATGAAGTTTTAGAAGTATTAAACAAACATAATATCAGAGGATTTACCTCATGGACAGATGTTTATGGTCGTGGTTCCGATCAAGGAGAGCCCCATTACGGCTCTCATGCTTGGCCCACAATCAATTCTGCCATGATCTGCTTTATTTCCGATGAAAAGGTAAAACCTTTATTGAAAGATATTCATTTGCTAGATTTAAGTGCTCCCAAACAAGGAATTAGAGCTTTTGTTTTAGCCGCTGAAGAAATGACCGATCAAGATTTTAAATAACATGACAGCATTTTATAAATGCTTTGTTATAGTTATATATGAAGGAAAAGTGTAGTTGTTTATAGTTGGTTTTACTTTTATCGTAAGTTTTGAAGTATTACTTTCATTATTACCAGTAATATTCTGATAAACTGTGTATACATTTTTTATTGTATGTACATTTACTACTTCCGACGCATTCATTTTAACTTTAATTGCAAATATGGTACTTCCTTTTGCCGAAATGGTAAATGGTTTGTTTAAATTCCCGTAAGCCAAGTCCTTATCTTCTAGCATAATACTATATTCCAATTTATCAACCGAAACAGGTTTTTTAGTTGGATTATATGCTTTTATTTTAATATCAAACGAAATTTCAGCCGTTTTACCAGTGATCCCAACAATAATTTTTGCCGCATCCGATAAACTTATATCATTAGCACTCTTTATTTTATCTAAATTAACGAAAGCTATATTAAAATTCTCAACTCCATTGTATTCAAACGAACATTTTGATAGCTGCTTAATTTGCGACATTACGCCACACGATACTAAACCAACTATTATTAATAGAGATATAAATATAATCTTTTTCATATCAAAATATCTTATAAAAAACATGGTTTTGATTACAAATTTCATGCTTAAATATAGTAATTTTGCAAACAATAATAATTTTGTAAAATTTTGATAAATGACAGCACAAGATATTAAAAAAGAACTACTTGAAATCTCAAGTCCGGAAAAGAAAGTAATTTTGGAACGTTTTTTTAAAACCGGCAAAGGACAATACGGTGAAGGGGATGTTTTTTTAGGCATTACTGTTCCTCAATTAAGATCTATTGTAAAGAAATACAAACAATTAGAAAATTTTGAAGTAGCCATTTTACTAAAAGATGAATACCATGAATGCAGAATGACAGCCTTATTTTTCTTATTGTCAAAATATGAAAAAACAAAAAGTGAAGCAATACGTTATGAATTATTTCAACTATATATTCAACATGTTGACTATATTAATAACTGGGATTTAGTTGATTTAACGGCTCCAACCATTGTCGGTGCATATTTTTGGGATAGAAATAGGAACAATTTATATCAATATGCTCAGTCAAATCATCTATGGTTACAACGCATTTCAATAATCGCTACATTTTATCATATTCGTAAAAATGACTTTCGTACTACACTTGAAATAGCAACTATATTATTACAACATAAACATGATTTGATTCATAAAGCAGTAGGGTGGATGTTACGTGAAATCGGTAAACGAGATTATCAAACGGAATATAATTATTTGATTGAAAATAAACGTTATCAATCAATGCCAAGAACCATGTTACGCTATGCTATAGAAAAATTTCCCGAATCAATTCGACAAGATTTCTTAAAAGGAAATATTTAATGTCTCTATTGTCGATTTTTTTGAACTTCAACAATATTTATTTAGGAAGAAATTCATGTAATGAAAAAAAAAATGTAATTTTGCAAATCATATTTACTAGTATAATTAATAAATAATATTTAAACATTAAAAAATGAGAATAAGTAAATTTTTATGTATTGCATGTGTCTTAAGTTGCTTCATAACAATAGCTAAAGCACAAGACTTAAAAAATCAAAAGGATTCAATGGGATATGCACTGGGATTTCAAGTAGGTGAATCATTCTTTTTAAATCAAATTGACTTTGTAACTTTAGAAGCCTATTTAGCCGGATTTGAAGCCGGATTTAAAGGAAATGCTTCACAATCGCTCGTAAAAGAGCCGCAACGCAGTGAATTAATCAAGCGTTTTCAAACCATGGCACAACAAAGACAAGAAGAAAACAATCAACGTGAAGCTAGTTTTAATAAATTTATAACCAAAGATTTAATGGAGAAAAATCTCAAAGAAGATAAAGATGTTAAACAAACTGCCAGCGGATTGCAATATAAAGTCTTAGTTCAAGGTAAAGGTCCAAAACCCACAGCTACCGATAAAGTAAAAGTACATTATGTTGGTACTTTATACGATGGCACGGTTTTCGATTCTTCCATTCAACGAGGTGAACCGGCTGTATTTCCTTTAAACCAAGTAATTAAAGGTTGGGTTGAAGGTATCCAATTGATGACAGTAGGAAGTAAATTTAAATTCTGGATCCCGGCTGAATTAGCATACGGAGACCGACCGGTAGGTCAAGTTCCGAAAAGCTCTGGCTCTATGCTTATCTTTGAAGTAGAACTTATTGCGATTAATCCTGAATAAGAAATAACAATATTGATATAAAAGAAACAAACATACTCATTTTGGGTTTGTTTGTTTTTTTTTAAGAAACCAATTACGTATGAGTCTTCGTTTAGCAAAAAAAATAATCTTTATTTTTCATCCGGCTTTGATGGTGATATATATAGGATTGTATTTTATTCTAAGCGATTTATCTTATAATTTCTATGTTTTGCAAACATATTATTTAGTCGGTATTTTTCTACTCGGATATCTCATTTTTCCATTATCCGTAATTTATCTGATGCAAAAAATTGGTTATATTTCATCAATATATTTTCCTGAAAAACAAGATAAAACTATTTCTTATCTTATTTTCGGATTATTTTATTATATCAGTTACCGAATTTTAGGAAATATGGAAATAACACCTACTATTAATATAGTGTTACTCTTGCCATTGCTGATTCTTTTAATGATTTTGATGATTCATATATTTTATACAATAAGTCCTCATGCTTTATTTATGGGTGCATGTATCGGTTTATTTGTCGGTTTTGGATATCAAATGAATATAAATTTTCTATATATTATATTGGTTTTATTGTTTTTATGTGCATGGATTTTTTCAGCTCAGTTAATATTAAATAAGTATAATCCCACACAAATTTATAGTGGTTTTTTGATAGGAATGAGTAGTTTCATTTTATTATTTATTTTTATATTACATGGATAGTTGGATTAATTTTTTAAATAATGAACAGATTCGTTTTTATCTCATATTGGCAATATGTGTTTTTTTGATTTATATTCCCTATATTGGCAAATATATTCGCCTGATAAGCACCATGATACATGAAAGTGGTCATGTTCTTATGGGTTTGTTTATGGGCGAAAAAACGGTAAAGGTAAATTTATTCAGCGATGCTTCAGGTGAAGCATCGGTTACTATTTCTAATAAGTTTAAAAAGTGCATGATAGCACTTGCCGGTTATCCTTCAACAGCCTTGATGGCATTATTAAGTTTTTGGCTGATTTCAAAAGATTTAAATTATTATTATGTAATAGGAATTTCGTTATTAACGTTGATTTTCCTTGTTTTTTATATTCGTAATTGGTTCGGAATATTTTGGTCGGTTACGTTTATTAT
>CAYZQG010000151.1:0-4130 GCA_964480685.1 uncultured Lentimicrobiaceae bacterium | reverse complement strand
CTAACCATCGCAATTGCTCAAGATTTTCGGCAATTTCCAAGGGTGAAGGGGGTAATTGAACAATGGATAACAAGATATCTCCTTTAAAGGCATATAAACCAATATGTTTATAAAACACATGTGTTTTTTGATCGGAATTTAAAACATACGGAATTGGCATTCGACTAAAATAAAGAGCCTGCTTATAATTTGATACGACAACTTTTACCGTATTTGGATTACCGAGCATTTCTTTTTCTTCTAAGGGATGAATCAATGTGGCAATTTGTGTATTTGATTGATTAAAAACACTCAATAATTCTTCAATTTGTTGAGGACGAATAAAAGGTTCATCTCCTTGAATATTAACAATAACTGTATCATTATCGGTATAGTTAATCATTAGATTACGATACACTTCGGCACAACGTTCGGTACCTGAACGATGTGAGGAGGAAGTCATCATAGCTTTTCCTCCAAATGCAGTTACTAAATTAAAAATACGTTCATCATCGGTAGCAACCCATATTTCGGAAAACAAAGTTACTTTTAATGCTTGCTCATACACACGTTGAATCATAGCTTTCCCGCCAATCTTACATAAAGGTTTGCCTGGGAAACGCGTAGATTGAAACCGAGCAGGAATAATACCAATGTATTTCATTGTTTGACGTTATTTTTTAATTAATTTTTCTTCTTCGTTAAAAAGTCCGAATAATTCCGCATCAATTTTTTCAATAACCAGACCCAGATCATCCTTATTGTCGAAAAATTTAACCACATCAACATCAACCACTAACATTTTCCCTTGTTTATAAGTTAAGGACCAATCATTGTAGCGATCGTTCAAATTTTTAAGATAATCAAGACGAATTAAATCCTCGTAAGCTCGTCCTCTTTTTTGAATTTGTGACACCAAAGTTGGCGTATCGGCTTTAAGATAAATAAGCAGATCGGGAGGTTGTATTAATGAATTGATTAACTCGAACAAGGTAATATAATTTGTATAGTCCCGATTTGACATTAATCCCATATCATGTAAATTGGGAGCAAAAATATAGGCATCTTCATAGATGGTTCGGTCTTGAATGACCGTCTTTCGTTTTTTATTCCTTATTTCAATAATGTGTTTAAAACGTTCATTGAGAAAGAATACTTGCAAGTTAAACGACCAACGTTGCATATCTTCATAAAAACTTGCTAAATAAGGATTGGTATCTACATCTTCAAATTGAGCAACCCAATTGTAGTGTTTTGCCAATAATTTGGTTAATGTTGTCTTACCTGAACCTATATTTCCTGCTACTGCTATGTGCATTGTGTCAATTTTTTTAATTATTTTTTGATTGTACAAAATTACATTTTTAGCTCAAATAATACGTAAAAAAAACTATTTTTTTTTATCATATTTATAACATTAGTAACTACCGCTCCATTTTCTTAAAAACCATTCTATACCCAATGAAAAGAGGATCGTAAATAAAATTAAAAAGCTATTAAGCAATGAATTGTGTTTTTTATTATATCGAGCAACAGTTACAATTTCTTTGTTGTTTTTTATTGTTGTTTCAAGATCACTTAATTGTTGAGGAAAAAACATAGCACCCTGATTGAGATTTGCGATATTTTTTAACGACTGATGGTCGGCGATTAGATTTATGGTTTCAATATTTACTTTTTTTACACTAAAATAGCCTATTTTCTCATATTTTTTATCGCCATAATGTACACTTGCTTTCCATTGGTAGTCACCGACAGGCAATCTACCGGCGTCTAAATGATACGATTTAAATGTTCGTGAGAAAGTAAAGGTATAAGAACGTTTTTTATTTACAATCTGCATATTTACTTCAGGATCGTTAATTAGCTCATAGTTTTGATTGTATAATTCGGCATTAAATATAATTGCTTCGTTTTCATTAAAAACGTTTTCGCCCGATACGCGAAAGAAACTTTTATCTTCTTTTACGGATAAATATTGTATTGATTTAGAAATAATTTCATTAAAAGCATCTTGATTTTCTTCGAGCATATAATTGTAATTTCTCCATCTCCAAAAACCATCCGCCATACAAACAACTACTTTTTGATTTTCAATTTGATTATAAAATAAAAGCGGATAAGAAGTCTGTACATTCCCAATTTTTTGATATAAAAGAACATCGACAGAACTTGCTAATTTATAATTGGCAAAAGGGACTTGAACCGGGGGCATTTCTTGTAGTATATCAAGCACTGAAGGAGAAAGTGTAAATGTTGAGAAATTTTGATTATAAATAGGATATGCTTCATTAAACATTTCTCTGGATAGTTGAAGTTGAACCCCAAGATTTAAATTGTTGAGAAACGCATAATTTGTTTGACTACCAAAAATAAAGAAAACGGGCATTTGAAGTTTCTTAATTGATTCAAGAATTTGATTTATCTGATTTGTTCGAGAAGGCAATTGATGTAATATAACTACATCATAATCATTTATCGGAACATTGAATTTATCGGCTGTAAATGTTTCAAGTGTATAGCTTTCGTTACCTTTCAACGCTTGAACTATAGCACTCACATCGGGATTTGGCGAATTGTAAATCATGGCGATTTTTTTTCTTTCATCCATTACTTGAATAAAGACATCCATTGAATTGTTTTCAGTAGTAATTTCTTCATCAACGGCAGCAAGATTAATGCTATAGCGATGCATACCGGCTTCTTTTGCTTCTAAGCTCAAGTTTACCCATTCGGCATAGGAATTGGAACGAATTGGAATGTTTTTCTCAAACACGATACCATTATTTTCGGTAACTGTTAGTTTTGTATTTTGATGTATTAATTTATTTGCTTGAATTAAGATTTCTAAAGGGAAAAAATTATTTTTAAAAACTGTTTGATTATGATTAACTTTCCCAATTAGTAAATCTTTTCGTATGCTTGTATCACCCATAGCAACGGTATAAATCGGACAAGATAAATCGTCGGCAATATACAAGGGATTTTTCCCCACATTAAAAATTCCATCTGAAATAAATACCAATGCCCCCAAGTTTTGATTGATATATTTTGATTGAGCATGTTCAAAAAAATCGGCAAGGTTGCTTTCTTTATCGTTAAAATCCATTTTTAATCCATTTCTTAACGTATCACCTATCAAGACGGTTTCAACGCGATAATTTTTATTCAGATGATCGATGGTTTTTTGCAGTTGTTGCTGAAAAACATGTTTATAAAAAACAGAATCTTTTGAAAGCAGAATCGAACTTGAATTATCCATACCTACAAGAATTATTGGCTTTTCTTTTTCTTTGCGAACCGACATGATTAGTGGATTTAAAAGCAGAAAAGCAAGTAAAGATACGGATAGTGTTCGTAAAACAAATGACACTCGTTTTACCCAAAGAGGCAGTTCCGGTTTATTCGCTTTATAATAAATGATGGAAGCATATGTCAAACCGGCTATCAAACAAAGAGGTAAGAACCATAAAGAATGTTCACTTGTAAGCATATAAAAAAAATAATTTTTATTTCATAAATAAAGCATTGTCATATCATAACGTGTATTATGAAGTTTATTGTATAAAAAAAGTGAGGATTTTAGTTCTATGTAAAATCCTCACTTGAGTAAATATTATTTAAAATTTATTTTTGAATTGTCATTTTTTTAACAATACGTTTACCTTGATATACCATACTGTAGAAATAAATGCCATCAGACAAAGACTCTGTATTCAAATTCAGATAATTATCTCCTGATTTTGCTTGAATTTCTTCTTTATACAACAATTGTCCGTTGACACTTATCAACTCGAATGAAATCAATCCAGATTCGGGTAAATTAAATGGTACCGAAGTTTGATTGAAAGCCGGATTAGGAATATTTTGTCCCATAATCCATTTTACCGATTCGTAATCAATAATACCTGCTGCTTTAATCGCGCAAGCATTTACTTCAACGGTATTATTTGTTAAATCCACATCATTGGTAGCATTTACAAAAACTGTTACTTTATAATGTTCATTAAAATCAGGCACTTTATATCCGGTAGCACAAGTATGAGTAACGCTGTCCATTGCTAAAATATACGAAATTCCTTCAGAATAACTTTTTAAGATGGTACCGGCACTATCAACGGTAACATAAAGAGTTACATTATTAACCAAAG
>CAYZQG010000150.1:0-4132 GCA_964480685.1 uncultured Lentimicrobiaceae bacterium | reverse complement strand
TTTGCAAAATTCCCTTGACTGAAGTTTAGGTTAGGGCAAGCTGATCCTAATTGAGCATAAGCTGAAAAGCTAAGTGAAAAAATCATGCTGAAGAGGATCCATGTTTTTATGTCTACAATCTTTTTCATTTTTTTATATTTAATATATTTAGAATAAATATTGTTTTGCAAAATTACATATTTTAATTTAATAATAAGATGCACTTTGTTATAAAATTGTTGCATTAAACTGATTTTTTTTTAAAGTTTTGTAATAACCTCATATTCTTTGTGATAAAATTGGAATCATTTTTTCTTTCCATGGTAAAAAATCACCTTCAAGAATATGTTGACGTGCTTCTTTGACTAAAGATACATAAAAATGCAAGTTATGTAGGCTACCAATCATACTTCCAAGCATCTCACCATTAACAAATAAATGACGGATAAATGCTTTAGAATAGTTACGGTCAGCAAAGAGGTCGCTGGTTTGGTCTAAAGGTGAAAAATCATTTTTCCATTTTTCATTTTTCATATTCATGATGCCGTTTCGGGTAAAAAGACTAGCATTCCGACCATTTCGTGTAGGCATGACGCAATCAAACATATCGACACCTAAACTAATACATTCTAATAGATTAGCAGGTGTTCCTACTCCCATGAGATAACGTGGTTTTTCTTCCGGTAATAGTTGGCAACAAAGAGAGGTTATTGCATACATTTCTTCATTGGGTTCACCGACCGAAACACCACCGATTGCAATGCCGTCACAATCTAAAGAAGATGCGAATTCGGCGGATTTTTTTCGTAAATCAGGGTAAACACTACCTTGTACTATCGGGAAAAGTGACTGATAATTGCCATACATAGATTTCGTTAGTTTCCATTGGTCGTAGCAACGTTGTAGCCACCGATGAGTACGATACATAGATGTCTCGGCATACGCATGTGTAACAGGGTAGGGTGGGCATTCGTCAAAAGCCATCATGATATCGGCTCCGATAATACGTTGAATATCCATAATTTTTTCAGGAGTAAAATGATGAATGGAACCATCAATATGGGAAGAAAAAGTTACCCCTTCTTCCGTGATTTTTCGTCTGTGATTAAGCGAAAAAACTTGAAATCCTCCACTGTCGGTTAAAATGGGTTTTTTCCAACCATTAAAACCGTGTAATCCTCCGGCAGCATTCATGATATCCATACCGGGGCGTAAATATAAATGATAGGTGTTTCCCAAGATGATTTCTGCACCGATATGTTCTTCTAAATCACGTATATGAACTCCTTTTACTGCACCCAATGTGCCTACAGGCATAAAAGTGGGTGTATGTATAATCCCCGAATCGGTAGTTATTTCTCCAGCTCTTGCTTTTGACGCCTTATCTTTACCCGAAATTATAAACTTCATATTGTTAGTAAATTTCGACAAAATTAAAACTTTATTTGTCAACATATCTTACTTTTGTCTTAATTTTATAAACATACTAATTTTTAAAACCCTTATTATTAAATTTATTGGTTTAATGGAACTTGTATCAATGTTAGAACATATTTCGGTTTTTGTTTTTTGTTTTTTTTTACTTATTCAATTGTTTTTTTATTGGATTATCTTTGCCCGCTTTGCGTTTCATACGCCTAAATCGGTTTCATATCCCGAAGAAGAAGAAGGTGTTTCGGTTGTACTTTGTGTAAAAAATGAAGCTCATTGGTTGAAACGTTATCTATGCTCGGTATTGGAACAAAATTATTCAAATTATGAGGTGATTGTAGTCAATGATAATTCGGATGATGAAACCGATAGTATATTAAAAGAATATCAAACAAAATACCCACATTTAAAACCTATTAATATTTCCACCAATCAAGTGAATGTTTTGGAAAAAAAGATGTCGTTAGCAATAGGTATTAAATCAGCCAAGAATGAAATTATTTTAATTACCGATGTAGATTCTGCCCCTAAAAGTTCGAACTGGGTGCGAGAAATGGCGAAACATTATTTAACCGAACACTATGTTGTGCTCGGTTATGCCGGATATGAACGGAAAGACTCAGCCTTAAATACATTAATTCGTTACGATAATACGCATACAGCTATACGTTATTTTTCACATGCTCTTGCCGGTCAACCGTATCGTGGAAATGCTCGAAATTTGTCTTATCCTCGTTCTTTGTTTTTATCGAATTATAACTATATTTTATTATATAACAGTCAGGTAAGAGATGAAGACTTGTTTGTAAATCAGATTGTAACGAAGAAAAATACGGCTATTGAATATAGCAAAGAAGCTCAAATAGTATCACAACAAAGACAATTTACATTTCACGATTGGTTAGAATATAAACGATTGAGTGAAAGGAAAGGGAAATATTATAAACCTAAAAGTGCTTTTTTAGTTGGTTTATACAATTTTACGGGATTTTTCCTTTATGTAAGTTTAATAGTTGCTGTTGTTTGTTTGCATAGTAATATGGAGTATTTACTAGTAACGATTGGATTATTTATGGTTCGATTGGTTTCGCAATGGATTATTTTTGGAAAATGTATACATAAATTGGATGAACATGCGTTAATAAGCAAAATTCCATTGTTGGATATATTTTTCATGTTTGTAATACCTATTTTAGAAGTTGATAAATTTTTATATAAACAAAAGAAATGGAAATAAATCAGGATTTAACAAAAAAATCTCAACGAGACTGCAAATTGATTCGAGAAGCTCTTGAAAATAACAATCAACAAGCGTATGCAGATTTGATGGAGAGTTATCGCGAGTCGTTATACCTGATGATGCTTAAAATGGTAAATAATCCGTATGATGCTGAAGATTTAACCATCGAAGCTTTTGGGAAAGCCTTTCGCAATTTATCGCAATATACCGATACAAATGCTTTCAGTACATGGCTATTCAGAATCGCTGCCAATAACTGTATTGATTTTCTTAGAAAAAAACGGGTTAATCTCGTAATGCTTGATCAACCGTTTGGAAATGAAGATGGCGATGCCATTAAAATGGAAGTTACCGATGATACCTTAAATCCGGAAGAAAAATTATGTGATAAAGAATATAAAGATAGTATACGTAAAGTGATTTCAAAACTCAAGCCCCATTATCGCGAACTCATAGAACTACGTTATTTTGAAGAACTTTCTTACGAAGAAATTTCTGTGCGAATGCAGATGCCACTCGGTACAATTAAAGCTAAACTTTTTAGAGCCAAAGATATGCTACAATCAATCATGAAGCGTAAAGAACTCTAATTTATTGTTTTCGTTTTTTTTATAAAAAAAGTTGCTAAAATCAATCTGTTTATAAAAAAAAAATCCCTATGATTTTCCTATTTGTTTATTGTATTATTTTGCAATATTGAATTTACTATAATTTTTAAATAAAATTGATATGAAAAAAGTATTGTTAATTAGCATAGGTATATGTTTGGTTTTAAGTTCGTGTGTAAGTAAATTAAAATATGCCGAATGTTCCGAAAGTCTAACTAAATCTCAATCGGAGAATAATTTGCTACAAGCCGACAAGATAGAATGCCAAAATTCAGTTACCGAATTACAAGCTAAATATTCACAAGCTAAAGATAAAGTAACTTCTTTAGAAAATGAAATATTGTTGCTTCAACGAGCCAATAAAGAATTAAAAGCAAGTCGAGAATCGGCACAAAAAAATTACGAAGATCTGATGACGGCTTACAATAGTTTAAATGCCGGCAACAGAAAAGAAGCTGAAATAATTTTGAAAAATTTGCAAGAAATGCAATTAACATTGGAAAAGAAAGAAAAAGAATTAAACGAACTTTCCAGATCGTTAGATCAAAAAAGTGCCGATTTAATAGAACATCAAAAACAACTTGCCGAGTTACAAGCTATTTTAGATAAAAAAGACAAAGATATACTTGATTTGAAAAATAAAATAAAACAGGCTTTACAAGGATTTGAAGGTAGTGGACTTAGCGTTTATGAAAAAAACGGTAAAATCTATGTTTCCATGGAAGAACAACTACTTTTTGCCAGCGGTAGCTTTGTAATCGGCGAACATGGCAAGGAAGCCCTGAAAAAATTGGCTGCCGTGTTAGAAGCCGATAAGAATATTAATGTTATGGTGGAAGGTCATACCGATAATGTTAAATATTCTCCAGCCACT
>CAYZQG010000149.1:0-4161 GCA_964480685.1 uncultured Lentimicrobiaceae bacterium | reverse complement strand
CGATATGGACGTAAAAGAAATAGTCGGATGTGGTGGAAAAATAATAATTTTTACACTTCCCTTTCTTCTAATCGGTTTATATTTCAATATTATTTTTCCGGAATTTTTCCGTGTTTATGATTATTCCACCTTATTAGTGATTATTTCTGCCTTGATATGTGTTTTCGGGTTCGTTTTATGGATTTGGGCTACTGTATTGATAATTATAAAAGTGCCTAAAAAAGAATTGATTACCTATGGACCTTATTTGATTATGAAGCATCCGATTTATACCGGTATTACATTATTGATTTTTCCTTGGGTAGGTTTTATTTCCAACTCTTGGTTGGGTGTTATTATAGGCATACTATCGTATATAATTTCAAGATTTTTTCGAAGTGAAGAAGAATCTTATTTAATATCCCTTTTTGGCAATCTTTGGAATGACTACCAAAAAAAAGTATGGATTAAACGGTTATAATACTACTTATATCAATCTATGACAACTCCTTTAGAGCAAGCTATAACAAAATCGTATAAAGCAGGAATGATTGCTTATATTAATACTCATCCCGATGATTTCGACGAACTGATAAACCTTGCAATAAGCAATAAACTACCCTATTCGTGGCGTGCTGCCTGGTTGTTGTGGAGTTGTATGGATTACAATGATTTACGCCTACAAAAAAAAGTTAAAACGATGATAGATATCCTCCCTAAGGTCAGTGATAACCAACAACGTGAATTGCTTATCATTCTTCAACGCATGGATATTGACGACGAATCGGAAGGTAAATTATTTGATATCGCCATGAATATTTGGGAAAAGATTGGAAAACAAGCCTCTGTTCGTATAAATGCTTTTAAAGTGATGGTGAATATTATTAAAAAACATCCCGAACTTCGCAATGAATTAATGTTCCTCACCGAACCTTATTATTTGGATACCTTATCGGAAGGTGCAAAAAAATCGATTATTACATTAATAAAAACTATTGTAAATAAATCATAATCATAAATATATACTTTATTCATTTAAAATATCACACCTATTATTCATAAAAATAAAAAATACTACTTTTGCATCGTTAATTAAGATACTACATTCAATTTATTGATTAATTTAATAACATAAATTTCATCCTTATGAAAAACATTTTAAAATTAGTAATCAACTTATAATTAACCTAATATACTTAGTGTTGATGCATTGTTGTTCGGAATATAATTCCGAACCTTATTATGTTTTTGGTATTGTTTACACTTAAACAATACATAATTTACTAATTTTAATTTAAAAAATAATTTTCAAATATGAATCAAAAATTAAATACAACTAATTCAAATATAATACCATGAAAAACAAACTAGTTGTACTCTTATTGGGATTAGTTCCCCTTATACATGCTCAAATTCATACCCATGAAATTGACGAAATGGATAAACTTGCTAAAGAAATACCGGATTCATTAACCAAGACAGCAAAAGACATTTCGGATTATATAAACACACATTTCCAAACCGAAAAAGATAAATCAAGAGCCATTTTTGTGTGGATTGCCGATAATATTGAATACGATGTAAACGGAACAGTTTCGGAAGTAAGTTATAATGAAACTCAACGTCTTATTGACGACGTATTAAACACGCGTAAAGGCGTTTGTATGCATTATGCCGCTTTATATACTTCCATTGCCAAGATGTCGGGCATAAAAACATTTACCGTTCCGGGTTATACAAAACAACAGGAAATTATAGATAAAATTCCTCATGAATGGTGTGCCGGTTTCATAGATTCGGAGTGGTACCTAATTGACCCGACTTGGGGTGCCGGTTTTGTATTACAGGCACAATTTTATAAAGAAATTAATTTTGATTATTTCATGGTAAAACCCGAACAATATATTCGTTCACACATGCCATTCGATCCCTTGTTTCAATTTTTAAATTATCCGTTGACCTACCAAGAATTCAACCAAAGCGACACAAAATCAACCAAAAACAAAACGTTTTTTAATTACAGGGATACACTAACACAATTTGAAAATCAAAATCAAACAGAAAAATGTATTTCCGAAAACAGACGTATCGAACATAATGGAATTAAAAACGACTTGATAATACAAAGAATGCAATACAATCAACTTCAAATCAATTTTCAAATAAATCAAGTACAAATCGATAATTATAATTTAGCTATCAATGATATAAACAATGGAATAGCTTGGTTAAACAAATTTATTAACTATCGGAACAAACAATTTATTCCGTCAACATCCGATCTTGAAATAAAGAATATGTTGGATAGTGCCGATATTCTATTAACGAATGCCCGAAAAATATTAAAAGGAATTAAAAACCCTGATGATGATCTAATTTTACCTATATATCAATTAAATATAACCATTGACAAGGCTAAACTCCAAGTAACAGAACAAAAAAAGTTTTTAGATAAATATTTAAAAACCGAAAAAACTAAAAGAAAAACACTTTTCTATTAATGCATTCTGTAATGATAGTTCAAAATAAGTGATGTGAGTTTTCGTTAACTATATTAGTTTATAAAACATAATACTTTAAAAATGAACCCGATTTATACTAAAGTAGATGATTACATTCAATGCTTCCCTGCTGAAACCCAAGAGGTATTACAAGCTATTCGCTCAATCATTTTGGAAATAGTTCCCGAAGTCAAAGAAGAAATTGCCTACGCTATGCCGGCATATAAACTTAACAATAAACCCTTTGTATATTTTGCTGCTTTTACGAAACACATTGGTTTTTATGCCATTCCATCGGCACACGCTGCATTTTCAGAACAACTTTCTCCCTATAAACATGGTAAAGGATCCGTTCAATTTCCATTAAACAAACCTATTCCGTATGAGCTGATTCGAGAAATAGTGGAATTTAAAAAACAGAAAATAAATTCATAAATTGATTATATAAATCATTGATTAACTATAATTTTTAATAAAATAAATAGTTTAAATTTGTTGTAAAAAATAATTACACCATTCCCAATGCTTGAATAATATCGGAAGCAATAAGCGATTGATAAGATTGCTTTTCCAATGCCAAATCACCGGCTTTTCCGTGCATATAAACGCCCATTATTGCAGCTTCGGCAGGAGAATATCCTTGAGCCGTTAAGCCCGTTATTATGCCAGTTAACACATCACCGCTGCCACCTGTCGCCATGCCCGGATTTCCGGTAGAATTAAAATAGACACTTCCATCAGGTAAACTAACACTTGAATGAGCACCTTTTAAAACTATAATACAACGATATTTAACGGAAAATTCACGTTGCTTATGTAAACGATCAAACGAATGTAAACTTACTCCTACCAAACGTTCAAATTCCTTGGGATGAGGCGTGAAAATCGAATTTTCGGGTAAATATTCCAACCAAGTTTTATTCTCGGCAATAATATTTATGGCATCGGCGTCTATAATTAATGGTTGTTTAAGATTGTAAATCAAGTTCTTTAATCCGTTTTGAGTTTCAGGATTCGTTCCTATTCCCGGACCTATGGCAATGGCATTTGCTTTGGCAATTTTGTCGAATGAAATAGTAGTAAAATATTCATTATGAGAATCACACAAACACAATGCTTCCGGAACTGCCGTTTGCAATATCGAATAACCGCATTCAGGAACATATACTTCTACAATACCTGCACCGCTACGTAAACAAGCTCTTGATGCCAATATTGCAGCACCCATCATCCCTTTACTTCCGGCTATTAACAAAGCATGTCCATAATTACCTTTGTGTGAAAATTTATTTCTTGGTCTTATAATGGATTGTATTTCTGTTTCTTCAATATAATAAAAGGGTGTTTCAATTTTTTGAATGAAGTCGGGATGCAAGCCAATATTTCCAACCTCCCACTCTCCCACAAATTCATAACTTTCAGGAAACAAATAAGCTAACTTTGGAAATTGAAAGGTAAATACAAAATCTGCTTGTACGGCAGAAGACCCTTCCGGCATGGGCATTTCGGCGAATAAACCCGATGGAATATCAACGGAAAAAATAAAAGATTTTGATTTATTAATTACTTTAAATAAATCAACTAATAAACTATCTGACACTAACTTATTTAATCCTGAACCAAGTATTGCATCTACAATTACATCGGCATGAAAAGAAGGAATATCCTCTTTTTTTGCAAT
>CAYZQG010000148.1:0-4237 GCA_964480685.1 uncultured Lentimicrobiaceae bacterium | reverse complement strand
AAAAGTCAAGACGATTCAAAGGCGATTGCTTCGCACCGGTTTTCGGTTCGGACTACAAGGGGATAAACCCCTATTCCGTCCTCCCTCAAACCTATCGCTGGTGAATCGTCGGGTAGCGTAAACGATTATTATTACATTAACCAAACTTTTTTTATAGACCGATATAAAATAATTGTATTTTTGCAAAACGAAATCATTTAATAAATGCACCCAACCTACAACGGAATAAACTTGCAATACGCTGTACCACAATTCCTTCATTTTTGGGAGGTTAGTTGGAGCTATCTTCCAGAGACTGTACTAAAATCTGTGTCAAAATGAAGAAAATATTAATAATATATTTTATTTTTATTTCATTTAGAGGTTTTTCACAAACCGAAAGTGATATAAAAAAATATTATGCAATTATTGATTATATTGTTAATAATGATTCAGTAATAAAAACCAGCGATACTTACTTTAATGAATATAAATTAAATAATTTATTTTTATCATCATTTAAAGGTTATTTATTACTAGGTAGTGAATTGTCTTATAATATATATATAGATAACTTTAAATATATTGACAAAGAAGAATTTAATAGTGATTTTTATAAATATCGTAAATCAATTTGGGAAGGATATTTAACTAAAGATTCAATGGAGGGTAGATGTTTAAAAGATTCATTATATAAAAACCTTTCTGAGTATTTGGAACAATATTTAAAGAGAAAATCAGATGACAATTTTAAATGGGAATTTTCATTTTCAACTATTTATTATAATTGTCTATCAGTAGATATAACAAAAATAAATGATCAATTTGGAGCTTCCTTGATTTTTATTTTTTTATTTGATGATAAAGATAGAATAAAAGAAGTAAAAATTCAAGTATTATATGGGTAGCGTTCCAGGAGATGTGTCAAATTAGGACATAAAGCAGCCCCTCCTGCCTCCCCACTTGGAGCGAAGCGTAAAGCATGAGTACATTAATATAAAAAATAATTAGCTATACGAATAATATGGAGTACATTGGAGGCGAGAGAGTTACAATATGGAAACTCAAAAGGGAAGTCTTTTTAAAAAGAATAGAAAGATTCTTTGCGTAAAACCTTTGCTTCTTTTGCGATAAAAAAAATCTATGCAAATCTGTAGGCAAAAATTTTTCATCGTCTTTCGACCTTTGACGTTAGATTTCAAAATACGTATGCTATTCCTTCCCAAAAAACCGACTGCTTTTTTATTAGAAAATATCCTCCTTTGATTAGATAATATTTTTAGTATAAAAGCGTTAATAGTACAAATTTATAAAAACTAAAAGGATGAAAGTATTGTTAAGACATTGTATTGTATGTTTTTGTTTTTTTAGTAGTTTGATGGCTCATGCTGCGGTAGAAAATCAATTTAAAAAAGCGAATGAGGCGTATGTAAGAAAAGATTATTCTACGGCCATTCGTTTGTATGATAATTTAATCGAGCAAGGAATCAAGAGTGCCGATTTGTATTATAATGTAGGGAATGCCTATTATAAAAACGGAGAAGTGTCGAAATCCATATTATGGTATGAAAGAGCCTTACGTTTAGACCCTTCGAATGAAGATATTAAACATAATATTCTATATGTCAATCAAAAAATTATTGATGATATGGATGTAATGCCGGAGTTTATTATAACGACATGGATTAGAAATATATATGGCATGTTGTCGTCGAAAGGATGGGCAATCGTATCGGTGATTGTGTGTTTTATGCTTTTTGGAGTGATAGCACTCATGCTTTTATCGTCGCTATCAAAAAGACGAATATATTTGTTTTTTACGGCAATTGTATTTTTTATGTTTTTTGGCATCAGTATTGCCTTTGCCTTTATACAATACAAGCAAAGCATTCGCACCGACGAAGCCATTATTACACAATTAAGTGTTGTGGTGAAAAGTATGCCCGATAAATCGGGGACGGATTTGTTTACCGTCCACGAAGGATTGAAAGTTAAAATTGAAGATAAAGTAGGCAGTTGGATGGAAGTTGTTTTTCCGAATGGGAATAAAGGTTGGATTCAACGTAATTCTGTGGAAATAATATAAATAAAAGACTATTGAATGATAGAACTTAAAGGTGTTCATAAAACTTATTTCGGAGCGGCACCCTTACATGTATTAAAAGGGGTTGATTTGGAAGTAAAAGAGGGTGAAATGGTGGCGATTATGGGAGCGTCGGGATCGGGAAAGTCAACCTTACTCAATATAATCGGTATATTGGATAATTATGATAAAGGTACCTATAAACTGAATAACGTATGGATTGATAATCCAAGCGAAAAAACAGCAGCCGAATATCGAAACAAATTAATCGGATTTGTATTTCAATCGTTTAATCTGATTCCGTATAAAACAGCGATAGAGAATATTTCGTTGCCGCTTTATTATCAGAATATTTCGCGAAAAAAGCGAATGAGTCAAGCGTATGAATATTTAGAAAAAATGAATTTGCAGGAATGGGCAAATTATTTTCCCAATCAATTAAGCGGCGGACAAAAACAGCGTATAGCCATAGCCCGTGCTTTGATTACCAATCCGAAAGTAATATTAGCCGATGAGCCAACCGGTGCTTTAGACAGTCAAACCTCGCTCGAAATGATTGATTTGTTTAAAGAAGTAAATCGAAGCGGAATGACCATTGTTATTGTAACACACGAACACAGTGTGGCAAATGCCTGTCAACGAATTATAAATATTAAAGACGGTATTATCAGTCAATAAGTAAAAAACAGATTATCCCAAACGATAAAAAAAAAGATACAACACAAAGACTATGAAATTAGTACAAATATCGGAAATTACCAATTCGCTGAAAAGGAACAAACTCCGTACTTTTTTAACCGGATTTTCGATAGCGTGGGGCATTTTTATGTTAATTTTGTTGCTGGCTGCCGGTAACGGGCTGAAAAATGGTGTAACCTCAAATTTTGCCGATATGAGTAATAATAAATTACAATTATTTGCATCGTTTACAAGCATGCCGTACGATGGTTATCCCAAAGGCAGAAAAATTGATATGAATCGTACCGATTCCGTTTTTTTAGCCAATAGTTTTCCGGAGATTGATCAAGTATATGCCCTTTATGATTTGGGATATAAGACGATTTATAATCACAAAAAATATATTTCAACCGAAATAAAAGCCTTGGAACCGTCGTATTTGGAAATGGATAAAATTGATATTACCGATGGTCGTAAACTCAATAGATTAGATATGGTTGAGAACCGAAAAGTAATAATTTTAAATGAGAAAGATGCGAAATTGCTTTTCGGTACGCGTTCGGCTGTCAATCATAATGTTACATTGGATAATTTAACCTATACAATAATAGGAGTCTATTCAGGGGAACGTTCATCGTGGCATAGCGAAGCGTATATTCCTCTTTCAACGGCACAATCAATCTATAACACATCACATTCTATTCAACAGATAGTATGTTCCATACAAGGTTTGTATACCTTAGAAGCCAACGATACGTTTAATAATAAAATGCAAAAGCGATTAAGCAAAAAGCATGATTACCATCCCGAAGATCGTAACGCAATTTGGATTTGGAATTCAATGTCCGATTATTTACAAACGATAAAGATATTCGGAGCGATTTCGATGTTTGTGTGGATTATTGGCATCGGAACTTTAATTGCGGGTATAGTGGGAGTAAGCAATATAATGCTGATTACCGTTCGCGAACGAACCAAAGAATTTGGTATTCGGAAAGCCTTGGGAGCCAAGCCGTCTTCGATAATTCGTTTAATCATAGCCGAATCGTTGGTGGTAACCGGCGGATTTGGATATATCGGCATGTTTCTCGGCATTGCAGTAACCGAAGGGATAAATAAAATAATAGCGCATTCAACAACAAGTGGAGGAGAAGAAGGAATGCCGGTAATTTTTCAAAATCCGACCATCGATTTACGTATAGCCGTTATGGCAACACTCGTGTTAATTATAGCCGGTGTATTGGCCGGTTATTTTCCGGCTCGCAAAGCGGTGGCAATAAAACCGGTTGAAGCTTTAAAATATGAATAATAAATAATGGAAATTAATAAATATAACCCATGCTAATTGATAGCGATTTAATTAAAGAAATATGGCAAACCGTCAGTCGCAATAAAATGCGAAGCCTATTAACCGGTTTCGGTGTTGCTTGGGGTATGTTTATGTTTGTGGTGATGTTGGGGGTTGGCAACGGTTTTAATAACGGATTAAGGCAAAAT
>CAYZQG010000147.1:0-4254 GCA_964480685.1 uncultured Lentimicrobiaceae bacterium | reverse complement strand
GTTGGCTTTCCCGGTATCGAAAAAAACGTCGTTAAGGGTATATGTTTTGGGCGGATCATACTTGATATTGAGTTGATAAGAGTAAATTCCGGTTTTATTTGGGACAGGCATTTGGTCGTATTTAGTATCTCCGCCTAATGTTTTATATTCGATTTGATAGGTATCTCCTTCGGGAAGGAGTAAAGAAAATTTACCCAAGCTATCGGTAATACCTGAAAAAGTTTTTTTAGATTTTTGTCCGATAAGTTTAACGATTTCTCCTTGACGGGGTTTTCCTGCCATGCTTTTTACACTGACCATTAATAATGCTTCGGTTTCGGTTGGTTCGGGGTTTTGAGCTTGGATGTTATTTATCAATAGCATTAATAGGAAAAACGAAATAAAACGATTTTTTGACATCCTGTTTTTTTTTAAGGTTAATACAGCTGCAAAGATAAACAATTAATGTTTGGTTATAACGGGTTTGCCCTCTTCGTCAATAAACGATTTTTTATCGTCAACGGTAACTTCTGCCCAAAAGAGGTGTTTCTCGCCGAAATCACCGATTTTATCATAAATGGGGGGCACTACCTCTTTTCCGTTTTTATCAATGAATCCGTATTTATTGTTTACTCTTACCAATGCCCAAATGGAAAGATTGTTGCTGTTGAAATTATAGATTTTATCGTAAATAATAGGCACTGTTAATGTACCGGTAGTATCAATAAATCCATATTTTCCATTTAATTGAACCAACGCCCAATGATATTGATATTCATCAAAATCTCCGATATTATCGTACACAGGAGGAACAATTTCTTTGCCCAAAGAATTGATAAAGCCGTATTTGCCGTTAAATTTAATCTTAATCCAATCCACAACATTGTGATTGAATTTATACAGATTATCGTATTTAGGAGGAACAATTTCTTTGCCTTGTTTGTTGATAAAGCCGAATTTTTTATGTAATTCGATTTCAGCCCATCCGTATTGAAAATAGTCAAAACGACTGATATTGTCGTATGTAGGAGGAATGATTACTTTTCCGCTTGTATCAATGAAGCCGTATGTGTCCTTTAATTTAATTAAAGCCCAATGAAATTGATATTCGTCGAAATAATCAATAAAATCGTAAGTAGGGGGTACGATTTCATTGCCCGAAGCATCAATCAAGCCATATTTTCCGTTTAATTTTACTTTAATCCAATCCACAATTCTCGGTTCGTATATGTAGACATTGTCATAAATCGGGGGTACAATTTCTTTGCCTTCACTGTTGATAAAACCGAATTTTTTGTGCAATTCAATCAACGCCCATCCGGGTCGAAATTCATCAAAATTACCTATTTCATCATAGCCGGTTTGTGCTAAGCTTAGGGTAGTAATTAGGATAAATACGACAAAAACAGCGACTTTCTTCATACAGCGTATCCGTTTTTTTGATTAAAATTCTAAAAGCAAAAGTACATAAATTTTGAATAAGAAAAAACAAACAATAAATAAAGTAAAAAAAATACTAAATGCGGTAGTAGCATAAAGTAAAAACGATAGCAATGTATTGGTGTGTTCGTTTTCGGAAATTAGCCTACAAATAATCGTATGGTAAAATACGCTAATGGAATTAAAACCAATGCTATTCTTGCGAAAAATTTCCAATCAATAATTTTTTCGGTTTGATTATTATAAGCTTTAAATCCGAGTATTAGCGATACAATGAGTAGAACAATTGAAATAGCCGAAACAATTTTATAAGGCATTGGAAAGTGTAAGTACATAAACAATGTATTTATTACTCCTAACGATAAACCAATGCCGTAAATTTTATAAAAATAATGTGATACTATTTTTGATTCGGAAGGATATTTCTTGAAATTAAAAAAGAAGTAAATTATTAATAACGTTCCTCCTCCTGTTATAACTAATGAAGAAATCGATTGTTTTTCACCAAAACCCGTAATAGCCATTATAATATATAAAGCTATAGCAATCAGAGCAAGAATTTCCATTTTTTTCATAAAGTTTTTGTATGGTTTTGATTCTACCAAGTCTTTAAACGATTGTCTATTTTCATTCATAAAACAAATTTTTAAATTATATTACTTAAATTTTATATGTAAATCATCTATGTAAATGTTGGTGTTGGAAGGGTTGTAAACATAAATTTTAACAATATCTGCATTTCGGATACTGTCGGG
Organism: uncultured Lentimicrobiaceae bacterium; assembly: GCA_964480685.1. Taxonomy (GTDB): domain Bacteria; phylum Bacteroidota; class Bacteroidia; order Bacteroidales; family WCHB1-69; genus UBA5266. The sequence continues at coordinate 2,080 of CAYZQG010000147.1, read as the reverse complement.
AATAATAAACGATTTTTTACAATATAACCAACGATTTACATCTTTCATTTCGGGTTTTAAATCCATACCGTACCAAAAATAGCTGAAGGTTTTGCCGCTGGCTTCCACCACCAATTTAGCATTATGGTTTAACGATTGTTGATAGTAACGAAAATCAATGTTAACCTCGTTTTTCAAGCTGTCGGGAATGATTTTCAGGGGATATTCAAAGGTAATACTAAAATTGTAAGTGCTGTTTGTAACCGAAGATTGTTTTCCGGAATAAGCAATTTCTTTGGTGTAGGTTTGGGTTTGTCCCCAAATAATACCTTTGTCGCAATCGTTAAAAAATTCGGTTTGATAGGTGTCGTTATACGTAACATCCACATAGTCGTTTGGATACCATTGTTTAATGCTATTAGCTACCTTGTAGGCAATTTTTTTTCTTCCCTTTTCGGCATAATGTTCGGTCGTCCAGTTTTGGTCAACGAATTCTTCATCTTCAATTTCGTTTAAGTTGTTGATTACTTTTACGCCTTTGTTTTGGTAATAATTGATTAATAGATTTGTGTTTTGGTTTATCAAATAGATTAAATCGTCGCCAACTAATTCTTTTGCTTTTTGGGTATTTTCAGCCATTAGATTGAAAACCAAACGCCAGCCGCGTTTTTTTGCCAAAGCAACAATAACGTTTAAGTCTTTAATTCGCGGATTGGTTAACGTATCAATTTGAAAAGCATATCCTTTAATAAAATGGCAGGCTAAAACGGTCAAAGCACTATCTACTTGACCATTTTTGTTTTTAAAACCGTTATGGTACATCCAACCATCCCATTCAATAACATTCTTAAATTTAAAATGGTATGGGAATTTCAAAATATCTCTTTTCCATTTTCGGTGAATTTGGGCTTTTCGTTCGTTTTCATTTTTAATATCGTACGCTTTAAACGACAATAAAAATCTATTAAAAATCGGCGGATAATCTTTTAAAAGCACCATGCTTTTTTGTAAGGGAGTTTCTAAATCGGAATAAATCCATTGGGCGTTGAACGAACGTAAATTTAGTGTAACAATTACTGTTTTAACTTTGTTATCTGGAGAGAGATTTTCTAAAAGAATTTTATATATGCCGGCATGGGCAGCCGATTTGGTAATGTTATATACGTTGAGGGTAGGAAAATGTTCGGCGAGAAAGGCGGAAATAGGACGTTTATCAATGTCATCGGCACGAAACGTAATGTTGGACGATTCGCCTACGTAAATAATGTTGGCATCATTTGGAACATTTCTGACAGAGTCAATTACATCGGAATATTTTTGTATGTCCTGTTCAAAAAAACAGTGTTTGTAAATAAAACCGATTGCTATCAGAAGAATGATTAAAAGTGCTGATTTTATGATTATTTTCTTATACATGCCTTCACGAATTAAAATTGAAAATAAATAAAAGGAAAATTGTCAACACCCGAAAATACCAGGATGCTGAATACTAATATTCCATAAACAATCCATCGTAACACGAAAGGAAATTGACTTACCCATTTATCAAATCGTTTGTTATAGAGTAAAATGTCGGAAACGATAAAAAGCAGAAAAAATATCCATAGCGATAGGGGAATGGGTAAGGGAGTTCCGCTAAGGTGAATGTTTTTAATGAGATAACTAAAAATTCCAAATGCATCGCCAATGCTTTGACTTCGGAAGAAAACCCAAATAAGGGTAACTAATATAAATGTTTTTAGGGATAAAAAGATGTTTACTATTGCATAAGGAGATGTTGGATTTGTGAAATGCAATAAGGAAGCAATTCCTTTTTCAACAATATACAACAGTCCGAAAACACTTCCCCAAATTAAAAAAGTCCAATTGGCACCGTGCCATATTCCACTGACCACAAAGACAATGAGAATGTTGATAATCCAACGACTTTTTGCAACGCGATTTCCGCCTAAAGGATAATAAATATAATCACGAAACCAAGTAGATAAAGAAATATGCCAACGTTGCCAAAACTCGGCAATGTTTTTTGAGAGATAGGGTGTTTTGAAGTTGTCCATAAGATTTACGCCCATGATTAAGGCACTGCCTACGGCAATGGTTG
>CAYZQG010000146.1:0-4342 GCA_964480685.1 uncultured Lentimicrobiaceae bacterium | reverse complement strand
TGGATAGGATGTTATTAGTGTATCGGAAAAGGCAATTCCCTCCTCCGGCAAGTCAAATTGTTTATTAAAATTATTATCTTTTAAGGCAAACAATAAAAACGATCGCTGCGGTAAATTATGAAATTCAAAATTTCCATTGACATTCGTATACGTATAATAAACAGGTTTTTGCGTTATTGGTGCCGAATCATTGTCGGTTTCATACAACATCACAGAAATTTTATTTTGCGGCAACTTGGTAAAAGCGTCTTTGATTGTTCCGGCTATCATACACGAATCCATGGTTTGTCCGGTTGAAAAAACAAATTGTTCGGTAGGAAGCACATTGCCTTCAGTAATATCCTTTACGACATCTGCCAAGGTAATCGTATAGGTTTTATTAGGTTGTAATTCTTCATTAAAATGAATAACTAAAGTTTTCTCTTGAATAGAATAATCAGGTAATTTATTGAATGTAGGTGTAATAATTATATTTTCAGAAGGTAATTCTAATTGAAAATATTCATCAAAACGAATTTTCACATCCTTCCCTTTGAAATTTTTAATGTAATTTTCGGGAGTTGATTTTATGATTTTAGGAGGTTTTACATCTTTTTCTCCTCCGGTAAGTGTTGCTTGACTGGCACAGGAAATAAATAATACACAGAGAATTAATGATAAAAAAAATAGATATACATATCCGTGTATTGCTTGATATTGTTTCATGGTGCAAAAATACTTATTTTCTTTAGTCATTTTTATCGCATTATAAAATAATTTCACTTTTAAATAAGATAAAAAAAATATACTTTTGCTTTTCATTAAATACAATTACCATGAATCGCACATTAAAAAATATTTTTTTTTCACCAAGTTTATTTTTAAGTTTATATTTTTTAAGTTGTTCTCTATTATTAGTAGGACAAAATAATGAAACCCATTATCGTATTTATTCAGTCAAGGAACAAAAAGAAATATCGTTGGATGATATTGTAAATGATATGAAAGCTAACGATGTACTATTTTTTGGCGAAGAGCATAACGATTCAATAGCACATTATCTTGAATACAAATTATTGGAATTAATGCATGGCAAATTCGGTAAGCAAACGGTGTTGTCGATGGAAATGTTTGAAAGAGATGTACAAGCTATTATGGATGAATATATTGGCGGATTCATTCGGGAAGTAAATTTCCGGAAAGATGCCCGGGTATGGAGCAATTATAAAGATTACCGACCCATGATAGAATTTGCAAAAATAAACTCTTTATCCGTAATTTGTGCGAATGCCCCTTCACGATACACCCATCTTGCCGGCAGCAAAGGACAAGCCATATTAACCACTTTGCCCGAAACATCCAAACAATTTTTCGCTCCCCTTCCCTACGATACGGCTATTGGAGCTTATAGAGATAAATTAATGCAAACAACCTCACAACATGGAACAAATACTTCGGATACCTTAAAAAGAAAACCTACTTCCATGCCCGTTAATTCGTTTAATTTTGTGATAGCTCAATCGTTATGGGATGCTACAATGGCTTATTCCATAGCCCAATATATCGAACAACATCATTCCGGTAAAGTGCTTCATATCAATGGAAAATTTCATAGTGACGAATATTTTGGCGTTGTTAATCAATTAAAAAAGTATAATCCGAAAATAAAAGTATTGGTAATTTCGAGTTGCAGCGACGATTCATTTCCCAATATTGATTGGAAAAAATATAACCATCAAGGCGATTATATCATTGTTATAGACCCCACTGTTCAAAAAACATATTAAGTAAATGGTAGCATGAAAAGAGTATTTTTATTTGCTATTTTTTATTTAATTACGTCGCAAGTAGTAGCTCAAAAAGCCTGCTTTTATACGGCTTTAGACGGTTTTGCTCCGGCGGTAAAAATCGGCATGGAATACCGTTTTACCGAACGATGGAGTCTTACCGCTTCCGGTGGTGCTTTTGTGTTAGGATCGGAATTGATCTCATACAATCTCTTTGCTTCTTATAGAACATCCGCTCTTGAAAAACCTTTATTCTTTACTATAAACTTTGGTTTATTAGATAATTATGTTGCATACCACAAAAACAGTTATTCCTTTAACTTCGGTATTGAACCCGGCATGGGCTATCAATTTAAAAATGAATCCCGCCTTTTACTGCGTTTAGGCTGGATTGTAGGATATAGTTATGAAGAAGGAAAATCCTATGTATTGGATATTCCGAATTTTGCAATTGCCTTTTCCATTCCATTTAAACGAAAAACAAAATAATCATGAATACAAAAAAAAGGTTGCTCTTCGCAATACTATTTAGCACACTATTTTTTACTAATCAATACTATTTACATAGTCAATCCCTATATACAACAGCAAAGCCCTATACCCGTTGGTGGTGGTTTGCTTCCGAAATTAAAAACGAAGACATAAAACATCAGTTAAACTGGTTGAAAGAAAACCATTTCGGTGGAGTAGAAATTGCATTTATTTACCCCTACAACCGTGATTCAAATGCCGTTCGTTACACATGGTTAGGGAAAGAATGGTCTGCTGCCGTAGGGTATACCAAACACTATGCCGACAGCATTGGCTTGGGTTGCGATTTTACTTTTGGAACCGGCTGGCCCTTTGGCGATTCATACGTCCCCATTGAAGATGCCGTTCAACAATACGGGACTACCGACAATAGTTATAAACGTTCGTGGAATTTTTGGGAATATCCCCATAACGGGTATCATTTGAACCACTTAGACAGTCAAGCGGTGTATCGTTACAGTGCCCGTATGGGAGATGCACTCGGCGAGGCTTTAAAAGGAAGCACTTCTTCCCTCTTCTGTGATTCGTGGGAAGTGCCTTCGTATAAAATGTGGACGTATGGTTTCGACAGTGCTTTTTTTCAAACCTATCATTACGATATAAAACCCTATATGGACAGTTTATATGCTCCCTCGAATAAAGCGGTTTTATACGATTATACAAAATTGATTTCCAATTATATAATCACCAATTTCGAAGCTCCTTTTACCCGTATTTGTCATTCCCTTCATGCTCGCTCACGGGTACAGTGTATGGGTGCTCCCGTTGATATTTTAACCGCTTATTCTCAAGTAGATATACCCGAAACCGAAGCCATGTTATACAATCCCTCCTATTCACGCATTGTTTCTTCGGCAGCAACATTAAGTGGTAAAAAAGATGTTTCTTCCGAAACTTTTACCTGTGTGTACGATTTCCCGCGTAAATATCAATTTCAAGAACAAACCGCCGATTTAAAATTGGTTGCCGATGCTTTGTTTGCCCATGGTGTTAATCAAATTTATTGGCACGGAATGCCTTTTAATCCTGTTGGTTGTGATACATTCAAATTTTATGCTACCGTACATGTCGGAAGCAAAGGAAACCTTTCTAACGAATTGCCTGCTTTCAATACCTACATGGAAACTGTTTGTAATACCATGAAAAAAGGCACTACCTATTCCAATGTATGCGTATATTTACCCATTGAAGATGCTTGGATAGCAGGCGAATATCCCGATAGCATCAAAAAACCCGGTTCCGACTGGTATTATGATTTACAACACGTTCAACCACCTCAAGAACTTTTTGGATATCATCCCTTGTGGATTAACGGTTATTTTCTTCAAAAAGCTACCTTGATAAAAAACAAATTATATGGTGGGGATGCCGTTTTTAATTCATTGTATATCAATGCAGAATACATGGATTATACTGTCTTGCAAACCGTTTATCAATTGGCATCCAAAGGATTTCCCGTTTGTATTAAACGTGAACCTAAAGAACCTTCAAAAAACAAAACCCCTGATTATGAAGACCTGTATACCAAATTGATGCAACTGAAAAACGTTTCCTCCGATTTTAAGACCGTTCATCCTTCAAAAGCATTGATAGAAGGTGATTTTATTCCGGAATATTGGTGCAAAAAACAAAACGATGATTATTATATCTTTTTTGCCCATCCCTCCGCCAAAAATTTATCCTACCCCATTCTCTACGGACAGTCGTTAAACGATCAAAATTTATCACTACCCGTAACCATTAATACGGATGCCTATTCATTTGCTATTAATTTGAATTTCATGCCTTACCAATCCTTATTATTGCATATTCACAAAAAAGGATACGAATGGATTCCCATTGAATTTGTGCCCCCTACTCCCGTAAAAAAACAATAAATACACACATCATAAATTGGGTTTAACTTCGTTATAAAAGCATGAATAAACAGCGACCCTTTTCCATACTATCTCGAATAAAAAGTTTTAAGTATGCTTTTAACGGATTAAAAATCTTGCTTAAAGAAGAGCATAATGCTCGCATTCATTTATTTGCAACTATTTGTG
>CAYZQG010000145.1:0-4356 GCA_964480685.1 uncultured Lentimicrobiaceae bacterium | reverse complement strand
ATACTTTCGTTTAAATTCTGGAGAAAAATAACCGTTTATCAACAAGTTGTAATTACTTTTTTGCTATTTGCCTTATTTTATGGGTTAGCCTATTTCTATCCGCAACCGGTTTTTAACATCGGAAAAGTTTGGACGGGAATTATTTTTATCGGAACCTTTATATGCATGCTTTATCGTTTGGTATGGAAAAATCATCCCTTAAAATATGCCAACAGAGCGTGGGGTATTTTTCTAACCTTTGTTTTTATTACCTTTACCCGTTTGTTTTTTCGTTCAGGTTCGAATTTAAATCCCATAGAAGCCAACGAAATAGCTTGGAATACAGCTAAAAATATGGTTAATCAAATAGGCGGAAAATGGGATTTTTCCCTGGTGCCAACCATTCTCTACGAATATAAAGTTATTTTTATATTGTTTGCCCTTGGAATGATTATTCATTGGTTACCCGAACGATGGAAACGTTGGTATCGAATCAATTTCTCATTGATGCCTAAAGCCATGCAAATATTGGTTGTGGTTGCTTCCATATTTCTTATTTATCAATTTATTACTGCCGATTTACAAGCTTTTATTTATTTTCAATTTTAAGGCTAAAACTACTTTCCTATTCCCTGCATTTTGCTTACATGTTATATAATCAATCATTTTAAGTGAAGCGAAGTATCTTTTAGTTTGATTGAACACCCAAGATGGAGACCCGTGAACTTTTTTGAGAAATCGTCTTATAGAACGTGCTGTTGTTTCATTTTTTCATGTATTTTTGCAAACATTATTAATGATAAAATTTATTATAAATGGAAATGACATTAGAACAAAAAGTGGTGTATATAATTAATCAAATAAGACCTCATTTACAAGCAGATGGAGGTGATATCCGTTTTGTAGAACTTACACCCGACAATATTGTAAAAGTAGAATTACAAGGAGCCTGCGGTTCTTGTCCGCACAGTCGGATGACCTTGAAAAATGGAGTTGAAAGTACATTGAAGCAATATGTTCCCGAAATTCAAGCAGTAACCGATATTAATCTTGGATTCTAAAAAAATAAAATTATGGGTTTAAAATGCGGTATCGTAGGTATTACCAATTCCGGTAAAACCACTTTGTTTAATTGCATGTCGAAGACAAAAGCACAAATAACTAATTTTGCGTTCAGTACAGGCAAATCGAATATAGGTATTTGCAATGTTCCCGACCAACGCTTAGATAAAATTCACCAACTCATCAAAGCCGACGAATTAATATATGCTTCGGTTGAAATAGTGGATATTCCCGGTTTGGCAAAGGGTTCGAGTATGGGCGAAGGTATCGGTAATGCTTTTTTAGCCGACATTCGTTTGTGTGATGCGCTGATTCATGTTTTACGCTGTTTTGACGATGCCAATTTACCGCATATTGATGGCAATGTAAATCCGGTAAGAGATATCGAAACCGTTGATTTGGAGTTGCAAATTAAAGATTTGGAACAAATCGAACGTAAAATGCAAAAAGTGGATAAAGCGGCTCGGGTAGGCGATAAAGATGCTCGACATCAATTGGAAGTTTTACAAAAATTCAAAGATCATCTCGAAAATTTTCAAAATGTACGTACGCTCCAAGTGTCCGAAAACGAAAAAAAAGTAGTGGAAGATATGATGTTACTCACTGCTAAACCGGTTTTATATGTTTGTAATGTAGATGAAAAATCAGTATTGAATGGAAATGTGTATTCCGATGCCGTATTAAAATATGCTAAAGAAACCAAATCGGAAGTATTGGTGATTGCCGGTAAATTGGAAGCCGAAATTTCGGAATTGGACGAAAACGATCAATTGATATTCTTAGAAGATGTCGGTTTGACCGAACCCGGTGTTCATAAATTATTACAAGCCGCTTACAAATCATTGAATCTTATATCTTTCTTTACGGTTGGCGGAAAAGAAAACCGCGCTTGGACCATCCAAGAAGGTATGTTCGCTCCTCAAGCAGCCGGTGTAATTCACAGTGATTTGGAACGTGGTTTTATCCGTGCCGAAGTTATAAAATATATTGATTTAATTACTTACGGATCGGAAAATAATTGTAAAAATGCCGGTAAACTTGCCGTAGAAGGTAAATCTTATGTAGTGCAAGATGGTGACATCCTGCATATACGTTTTAATGTATAAAATTTTTGTATAATTTCAATTCCGTGGTGGAATATGAAAAAAAAATATTATCTTTGCATTTCTTTTTATATAAAACTAAGATTAGTATATAACATAAATAAATAATAATAAATAATGAAAAATATTTTTACTTATTTTTTAACAATTTTTCTTTTTGTAAGCAGCTTTTTAAGCTACAATGCGACTGCTCAACAAACAGTAGTATGTGATTTAAGTTTTGAAAAAGTTGGTGAAGCCAATCCTAAATTTTTGAAAAACTTCAACCCACTTACTTTTGATCAAAAAATCATGAATAGTTGTTTCATAGAAGTATTAAATTATGCCCGTAAAAATTGTAATTTTGCCGATCCTTTGGTAGAAAAAAGCATTTTGGATACAGCTGCAAAATACCAATCCGATTTTATGGCAAAAAAAGAAGAAAGAACCTACAATAACATTGTCAGTTATTTAAAAACTTCTCAAATGCGTGCGGTAAGAGCCGGTGGTACAAAACGAGTAACCGAGTTGATTGCAAGAGCAAAAGCTTCGAAAGATAATGCTAAAAGCGATTATTCTTATTTGGAAGTGGCAACCGAAGCCGTTAATTATATACTAAAAAATCCTAAAACCGCTACTATTCCACTGGATAAACAGTTTACTTATATAGGAATTGGTGTTAGTGTTGATGTTAATAATAAAAATGTGTATGTCTCTTTTGTTTTTGGAAATGACCTTTCTTTTAATAAAGATGAAATCACCTATCGGAACACAACGTATACTCGAAATACATTTGGTTTAAAGCCTTTTAATGAAAAAACTTGCCGTAAATGTCAAATAAAAGGGATTGAAGAATTGCAAAAATTTATTGTGGTAAAAGGTAATGATATTTATTTTATTCATCCCAATGTAAAAAAACTTAAACGTTTGATTGGAAAGAAAAAAGATGCTATCGCCATAGATATTGTTCAACACTCTCAATATGTGTGTAATTCGCAAAACAATATAGATTTAAATTTTCCTAATCGCGGTGTGATGTTGAAATACATTCCCTTTAAAAAATTAATTAAAAAGAATGAAATAACCGATAAAAAAGATAAAAGTCTAAAAACCTACATCGCTACAATTCCCAACAATGTATCTGCTCCTTTCGATGTAAACTTAATTATTATCAAAGATAAAGTTGTTTGCCGAACGTTAGTGAAAACAAATATTAAACAAGCAACATCCAATTATTCCGGAAAAACCAGTTTAATTCCCGATTTATCCGGCGTTCAAACGTCTATTAATTACATACCTGTACCTGAAAAAACTCGTTTAGAATTCAATATTCCGTTTGAGTTAAATAAATCGGAATACAACCCCGGTGATATCCAACCTTTTATTGATGCACTTAAAGAACCTAGATTCATTATTGATAGTTTGGAAATTGTGGCTACCACTTCTTTCGATGGAAGCGATGAAACCAACGAAGTCTTACAGAAAAAACGTTCCGAAAGCATTATAGCTGCCTTGAAGAAAATGCAAGTACAAAACATTGTATATACCATAAAATTGGATGACGGCTATGATATGTTGGTTAGTGATTTAAAAAACAGCAAAGAATTTACCGACTTAGCTACTCTATCCCGAAACGACCTCAAAGTAAAACTTCGTAATCCGAAAATAGCGAAAAGTTTGGAACCTATCTTGAAAAACCATCGTAAAGCTCACATTACTATGTATGCTACCTACGATATTTCAGAAAAATACGAACAAGGTTTTGTCGTTAATAAATTTAATAAAACCTTAGCTAAAGGGGATTATCCAATGGCATTTGCCATTCAAAAATTTATTATGAAAAGGGTAGAAGAAGGAAAATACACCAAGAATTTAATTGATAGTATGGTGATTCCGTATAAAGCTTCTATGTTGCCTTTTTTGACTAATAAATATTATATGTTATCGTTTTTTGATGGCGGATTATCTTCCGATAATTTAAAAATGGTAATTGATCTTTTTAAATTCGACAATAAAAATCTGATAGCCGAATTCAATTCTTTATGCTGCTCCGTATTGGATATGGAAATTTCTGCTACTTCTCAAGTAACACCTATGCAAGTGCGAATTGATAAATTTTATAATACTCCTATCGGGAAAACTTATCCTACCAAAGTAGATGCGTTGAATATGACATTTCAATACAAAGTGCTTGATTTTATTAACGAAAGCGAAACTCCCGACGAAGAATTAA
>CAYZQG010000144.1:0-4361 GCA_964480685.1 uncultured Lentimicrobiaceae bacterium | reverse complement strand
AATTAAAAATCGGAATAACGGCGAAACGATTAATCCACGATATTAATTTTCCGCCTAATTGAATTTGTTTTTCAAGTTTAATGTCATATTTTTTTAATAAGTTGTATTTGTTGGGTCCGAAATAAAAGCCAAATGAAAATTCATCATTTGCTAAATTATTAACGGTAAAAGTAATATCGGATTTTAGGGTTTTAAGTGTGTTTGTTGTTTCGTTATCCGATTCATTCATTTCAACAACCATCGTAGCATTTGCAAATTCTTGGTCGGCAGCAATAAGGCTTGTTGTAAAGAAATGTTGTTTATACGAAATCCATTTCAAACTTGTCGGGAAATAGATGGAATCGGATTTAGTGTCGCTTTCCTTTAAATTATCAACATCTTCAATATCACTGTAATAAATGGTGGTAGCAATTTTTTCGTTTTTATAACTTTTTTCTTGACGTTTTAATTGTGTTATCCATTGTAAGGATAATTCTTTTTGAGTTTGGTTGAGGTATTTTTCCATTCCATGAAAACGAATGGCAATGCCGGTTCGGTAATTATTTCCCTTTACGGTATAAACATATTCTATATAACGACTTGTATCTAAATTATTTTCGTCTAAATTCGGATACAATCGCATGCTAAATTGAAGAGAATCTTTTCCTGATACTTTCAACGTTTTGTTTGGATCAACTTTGGTAGGTACAAAGTAAAAATCGTTGGTATTTAATTCTAAATAATTCGAGAAAAAGGAAAATCCGAATTTATTTACTTTACTATCTGCATCGAATAAAATTACGGGTTTTTTATCATAGGTGAATATGCCTTTTAATTCAACAGAGCTGATTCTTCCTCCTTTTTTGCTGATAGTCAATTTGTATAAATCGTTTTCAACAAAAATGGGAGCATCATTTTCGGGTGTTTGGGCAGCAGTTACAAAGGCTCCGAATTTAGCTTGTTTTTTTTCAAATGAAACGACCGAAGTATTGGTGTCGGCAGTGGCACTATTTGATTGCTGTGGATTTTCTTCGCTAACCGTAATGGCGGAAGTGTCGGAAACGTTATTTTTTTGCACCAAAGCGATAGAATCTTGGATTCGTTGCTTCTCTTTTTGTTCTTTTTTTGAAGGACTTGTCCATAGGCTATATCCTACTAAAAGTCCCATTATCAATAATAAACCGATGATCGTATTTTTATTCATGTATTATTTTCCTTAATATAATAGGTAATAAAAAAATTTTTGCAAAGATACACAAATAATATATCTGATTGGGTAAATTAATCTATTTTTAACACAGCTAAAAATGCCGATTGAGGAACTTCTACATTACCGATTTGTCGCATACGTTTTTTGCCTTTTTTCTGTTTTTCAAGTAATTTACGTTTACGGGTGATATCTCCTCCGTAACACTTGGAAGTTACATCTTTACGAACGGCTTTAATGGTTTCGCGGGCAATAATTTTTGAGCCGATGGCAGCTTGTATGGCGATGTCGAATTGTTGACGGGGAATTAGTTCTTTAAGTTTCTCACACATCCGTCGCCCAAATGAGTAGGCGTTGTCAACATAAATTAGGGTAGATAAGGCATCTACCGGATCTCCGTTGAGCAAAATGTCTAATTTGGCAAGTTTGGAAGGTTTATAATCATGGATGTAGTAATCGAAAGAAGCATACCCTTTGGAGCAGCTTTTTAATTTATCGTAAAAATCGAAAACAATTTCTCCCAAAGGCAACTCAAAGGTAATTTCGATACGGTCGGAAGTAAGATATACTTGCGATTTCATAATGCCGCGTTTATCAAGGCAAAGTTTCATTATGGCTCCGATGTATTCGGTTTTGGTGATAATTTGAGCCATAATATACGGTTCTTCAATATGATCAATATGGTTTAAAGGAGGCATGCCCGATGGGTTGTGGACATCAATGATTTCTTTTTTGGTGGTATAAATTTTATACGAAACATTGGGAACGGTAGTTATAACGTCCATATCAAATTCTCGGTCAAGGCGTTCTTGAACAATTTCCATGTGTAACAAACCCAAAAATCCACATCGGAAGCCAAAGCCTAATGCCATCGAAGATTCGGGTTCAAAACTTAGGGAAGCATCGTTTAGTTGAAGTTTTTCTAAGGAGGAGCGTAGTTCTTCATAATCATCGGCTTCGACAGGATATATTCCGGCAAAAACCATAGGTTTAACTTCTTTGAATCCTTCAATGGCTATTTCACAAGGGTTTTCTACGTGGGTTATGGTGTCGCCTACACGTACTTCTTTAGCGGCTTTTACACCGGAAATAATATATCCTACATCTCCGGCTTTCAGTATATTGCGAGGTTCTCTGTTCATGGCAAGAATACCGATTTCGTCGGCATGGTATTCTTTTCCGGTCGAAACGAATTTTACAAAATCGTTTTTTTGAATTTGTCCGTTCAAAATGCGAAAATAAGCAATGATTCCTCGAAAAGAATTAAAAACGGAGTCAAAAATGAGAGCTTGTAAAGGAGCGTTCTCATCACCTTTTGGAGGACGAATTTTATGAATAATGGCTTCAATTATGTTATCAACCCCAAAACCGGTTTTGGCACTTGCTTCCAAGATATCATCTCTTTCACATCCCAACAAATCAACAATCTGATCTTTTACTTCTTCGGGTAACGCACTGGGCATGTCCATTTTGTTTAAAACCGGAATAATGTCCAAGTCGTGTTCAATAGCTAAGTATAAGTTTGAAATAGTTTGAGCTTGAATTCCTTGGGTGGCGTCAACGACCAACAAGGCACCTTCACAGGCAGCAATGGAACGCGAAACTTCGTACGAAAAATCGACATGTCCCGGTGTGTCAATCAGATTAAAAATATAGTTAATGCCGTCTTGTTCGTATTTCATTTGAATGGCATGGCTCTTGATGGTGATTCCTTTCTCCCGTTCCAAATCCATATCATCCAAGATTTGATCTTGAAATTCTCTTTCGTTGATAGTGTCGGTATATTGTAGTAATCGATCGGCTAAGGTGCTTTTACCGTGGTCGATATGGGCAATGATGCAAAAATTTCGTAGGTGATCCATGTATTAATTTTCTGTGGAATGATGTTTTGTGAAAATGCCTGTATAATTTTGAGGTGTAATTTGTTTCAACTCTTTTTTTATCGTTTCGTTTATTTGTAAGGTATCGATAAAAGTATGCATGCTTTCTTTGTCTATGTGTGTTTTTCCCCTGGTTAATTCTTTGAGTGCTTCGTAAGGCTGGGGATATTTTTCACGTCGCAAAATAGTTTGAATGGCTTCGGATACAACCGCCCAGTTATTTTCCAAATCGACATGCATAGCCGATTCATTTAGAAGAAGTTTATCAAGACCTTTTGATAAAGAAAGATACGCAATTAAGCTATGTCCGAGTGGAACACCGATATTGCGGATAACCGTGCTGTCGGATAAATCGCGTTGCAAACGGGATATGGGTAGTTTGGCGGATAAGCCTTCAAATAAAGCGTTTGCAAGACAAATATTTCCTTCCGAATTTTCAAAATCAATCGGATTTACTTTATGGGGCATGGCGGATGAACCTACTTCGCCGGCTTTGATTTGTTGTTTGAAATACTCCATGGAAATATAAGTCCACATATCGCGGTCTAAATCTAAGAGTATGTTGTTGATACGTTTTAAAGTATCAAAATAGGCAGCCATATTGTCGTAATGTTCGATTTGTGTAGTGGTTTGTAATCGTTTTAAGCCAAATTTTTCAGACAAAAATCTATTGCTGAAACTAATCCAATCAATATGAGGGTATGCTACTTGATGGGCATTAAAATTTCCGGTAGCTCCACCGAATTTTCCGTTAAAAGGAATTTGTTTTAATAAGGTGAATTGGTTTTCCAAACGTTCAACAAAAACATAGATTTCTTTTCCTAAGGTGGTTGGCGATGCCGGTTGTCCGTGTGTGTGTGCCAGCATAGGAACGTGTTCCCATGCTTGTGAACGATTGATTAATTTTATAATCACTTTTTGTAATTCATTCTCTAAAATGGTTTTATGAAACGTTTGCATTAAATAAGGAATGGCAGTGTTGTTTATGTCTTGAGAAGTTAGTCCAAAGTGAATAAATTCTTTATATTCATTAAGTGATAAAGCATCGAATTTTTCTTTTAAAAAATATTCTACCGCTTTCACATCGTGATTAGTGGTTTTTTCAATTTCCTTGATGTGTAAAGCATCGGTTAAAGAGAAATTTTCATACACATTGCGTAATGCTTGGAATTGATTTTGATTAAATTCTTTCAATTGCGGAAGCGGAAGTTCGCATAAGGCAATAAAATACTCCACTTCAACACGTACACGGGTGCGGATATAAGCAAATTCGGAAAAATATTCCGAAAGCATAT
>CAYZQG010000143.1:0-4403 GCA_964480685.1 uncultured Lentimicrobiaceae bacterium | reverse complement strand
GCTATTGCTGCTAAAGAATCAGCTACTCTAACAGAATCTAATCTTGCTTGTTCTATAGCTGCTGCTTCTAAAGCTGCTGCTTCTACTGCTGCAATTGAATCTGCTTGTACTTTTGCTATAGAATCTTGTTTTGCTTGTTCTAAAGCTGCTTTTTCTTCTGCGCTAGGACCACATGATAAAAAAACCATACCTGCGATTGCTAATAATCCGATCAATTTTTTCATTTTTCGTACTGTTTTTTTTTATTTAAATGTTAAATTATTTTCGTGCAAAAGTATATTATTATCATGTATAAATAATCTTTTTTTATTATTTTTTTTTACTTATAATTCAATGTGTTATGGTAGATATTTGTATAATCTACATTAATCGGTCTATATTTTTCGCATATTTTCCCCCTTAAAAACCGTTTTTTTAACAAAAGAAAAAAAACTTTTATTTATAGCAGGAATTAAGTTTATAAATTAATAATTTATCAATTGATATTATTAGTAAAAACATATATAATTTTAGTAATTTTGCATTTAAAAATAAACCCTGACATTTTATGGTTAAAAATAAGTTTTTTACATTCATCTTTTTACTAATAAGTATATTTCATCTTAGTGGACAACGCCTTTCCGAAACAGCGTATATTGGCATTTTAACCTGTGGTTCGGGCGATGAACTATATTCTACCTTTGGGCATACGGCAATTCATATTTGTGATACCAATAAACACCTTGATATTGTATTTAATTATGGCACTTTTAATTTTAATACACCTAACTTTTATGTAAAATTTTCGCAAGGAAGATTACCTTATATGCTTTCCGTTAGCTCTTTTAATGCCTTTCTCTATGAGTATCAACAAGAAGGAAGGTGGGTTGTTGAGCAGAAATTAAACCTGACACCCGAAGAGAAAGAAAAAATGAATGATTTACTTATTCAAAACTATTCGCCGGAAAATCGTTATTATGCCTATGATTTTTTTATGGATAATTGTGCTACCCGTGTAAGAGATGTGATTAAGGCTTCGTTGATAGATCGAACTATTTTTCAGGAACATACAACAAAGGATAATGCCTCTTTTCGTGAGCTTATTTATCCCTACACCACATCTATGCTCTGGTGGCGTTTTGGCATCGACCTTGGTTTAGGTATGCGTTGCGATAAACCGGCTTCGAATATTCAATACATGTTTCTCCCAAATGAACTTATGAATCAATTAGATACTGTAAATATTGACCATGAATCCATAGTTAAAACGAAAGCAGTAATTGTAAAGGAAAATCGTGAACCACTATCAAAAAGTGTTTCCCCAACTCTTATCACTTCCATTCTTTGTCTTTTGGTTATGCTGTTTACTCTTTGGGAAAACAGAAAAAAAACATACTTTGCATGGCTTGATATAATTCTTTTTACCTTTATTTCTCTTTTATCTTTATTAATTGCTTATTTATGGTTTTGTTCAAATCACTATACTACCAAATTCAATTTTAATTTATTATGGGCAAATCCTTTATTGATTTACGTATGGATTCGTTTACGTAATTCACATACAATAATCTTGTTTATAGCTTTAGGCTTAATTGCATTACCTTTGCTGTTCTTTTGGCTTTTACCACAAACTTTCAATACGGCAACCTTCCCATTAATGCTTTTGTATGCCTTACGAATCGGAAATCTTATAAAACAAAAAAGGAAGCTCGTTTGAACTTCCTTTTTATATATGGCAACTACTGTTTAGTAGATGATACCTTTTTCGTATGCTTTTTGTAAAGAGTTTAATACACCATTTTTATTGATGTGTTTAATTCCTTTAGCAGAAACTTTTAATATAACCCACTCATCGGTTTCAGGTATATAAAATTTCTTTTCTTGTAGATTTGGATAAAATCTTCTTTTTGTTTTTATATTGGAATGTGAAACATTGTTTCCCACCATCACTCTCTTGCCTGTAATTGTACAAATTCTTGACATAACGCGTATTTTTATAATGTTTCTAAGCCTTATTTTTAGGACTGCAAAAATATAAAATTATTCAATATCACTGAACGATTTTTTGATTTTTAAATAATAAAAATTTACAATTCCTATATTCTTAATTATCACGTAATTTTAGAATTTTTTAAAAAAATATCCCTGTATTTTTATCAAAAACAATTCATTTATGATTTTTTTTTAACCACATTCCGAACTATTTTTTCATCATTTCGGCAAAATAATAATAAAAATACGGAATAGTTTCTATTCCTTTAAAGAAATGTTCGACCGGATAATTTTCGTTCGGTGAATGGATAGCATCGGATCCGAGACCAAAACCCATCAAGATGGATTTTATTCCCAATATTTTTTCAAATCCGGCAATAATTGGAATGCTTCCTCCGCTACGAGTGGGAATCGGAGGAACTCCGAAAGTAGCTTCAATGGCTTTTTCGGCGGCTTTGTATGCCGTCATATCAATGGGAGCTACATAGCAATCGCCTCCATGCAGAAATTCAATTTCGACATTTACACAAGCCGGTGCTACCGATTTAAAATATGCAATAAATTGTTCTCCAATTTTATTATAATCTTGATTAGGAACTAATCGCGTGGATATTTTCGCGTGCACCGACGAGGGGATCACCGTTTTGGCTCCTTCGCCGGTATAACCGCCCCAAATACCGCAAATATCAAAGGTTGGACGTATGCCGGTGCGTTCGTTGGTCGTAAAACCCTTTTCTCCACAAACATCGTTTAATTGTAATTCTTTTTTATAGGCTTCTACATTAAAAGGAGCTTTTCCCATTAATTGACGCTCATAATCAGATACTTCTAATACATCGTCATAAAAATGAGGAATGGTAATATGCCGATTTTCATCCATTATTCCGGCTATCATTTCGCATACTATATTGATAGGATTGGCAACGGCACCGCCATATAATCCGGAGTGTAAATCACGATTGGCAGCGGTAAGTTTCACTTCCCAATAGCTTAAACCGCGTAATCCGGTTGTAATCGAAGGCACATT
The DNA here is from genome assembly GCA_964480685.1 of uncultured Lentimicrobiaceae bacterium. GTDB lineage: Bacteria > Bacteroidota > Bacteroidia > Bacteroidales > WCHB1-69 > UBA5266. Next base: position 1,405 of record CAYZQG010000143.1, on the reverse strand, counting down.
CGTTGCTATCATGCTTGTATCCGAAACCAAAATAACATCTGCTTGTAACATTTCGGTATGTTGTCGACAAAAATCGTATAAATGTTCGGAGCCGATTTCTTCTTCTCCTTCAATCATAAACTTTACATTACAAGGCAATTGATTGGTTTTTACCATGTATTCAAAGGCTTTGGCGTGCATAAACGATTGTCCTTTATCATCATCGGCACCACGAGCCCAAATTTTACCCTCTTTAATTACGGGTTCAAACGGATTACTATTCCACAACTCCAGCGGGTCGACAGGCATTACATCATAATGCCCATATACTAAAACGGTTGGTTTCGATTTATCTATAATTTTTTCGGCAAAAACCACCGGATTCCCATCCGTTTGCATTACTTGACAATCATCTACTCCGGCTGCCAATAAAAACTCTTTCCATTTTTCGGCACATCGTAGCATTTCAGGTTTGTACTCTTTCATCGAACTGATGGATGGTATTCGTATTAATGAAAATAATTCATCCAAAAAACGATTTTTATTTTGTTCAATATAATTTTTTAGGTCTTTCATCCTGTTTATATTTTTTAAATTATTTTTTTGATGTATTGTTAAAATAGCTTTTTTTGTATCGTATTCAAACTCATTAATAAAGAATCGGCTCGTCGGTTGTATTGTATGAATAAAGTTTCATTAGTTCTTGATTCTGTTCTTCACTTTCAATACCTGCCATTTGGATCATGATATTTCGGCAACGATCTTTCATTTCCTCAACGGCATGTGCCCTATCAAGATTATAATTAGGATATTGTAATTCTCCTATGCGTAAAGTAACCAAGGGTTCTTTATCTTTAAACCATGCATAGATTCCGGTAGGTTTACGATACGTAAAAACAATGGGCAAAATGGGTACTTTATTATCGTAAGCAAAAATAAAAGCCCCTTTTTTAAAAGGACGAATAGGCACATAATTAAACCACATACTTGCTTCAACATAGATATGCAACCATTTTTTATCTTTAATGACGGTATTCATGGCTTCGGCGAATTTAACTTTGGCTACATTCGTTTTTGGAACCGGAACCACACCGCTATAACGGTATAAAGCCCGTATAGGACTGCTCATATTAACAATCCAGGTAGGAGTTTGAGATTTACGGGGAAACAAAGCCATTTGTAACACCATATAATCCCAAAATAAAACATGATTGGAAATGGAAACAAAACCTTGATCCAACACTTTCTTATATTTTTTAAGATTTTTTCTTCCTTCAACTTTTAACCCAAAGCGAATGGATGCAATAGGCAAAGCAATGCAATTAAAAATTATTAGAAACCAAAACCGTTTAAAACGGAATTTAAAACTTTTATCCAAATAAGGGTAATGTTCATCAAAGACATCATGATATTTCATATTTACCTT
>CAYZQG010000142.1:0-4435 GCA_964480685.1 uncultured Lentimicrobiaceae bacterium | reverse complement strand
AATGGTTGAAACACTAATTTAATTTAAAATAATCTTGGTAAACAACATATAAAAATTAAGCGAATTAAATACATATGGATATTGATAATCAGCGATTTCTTTCAAAGGTTGCCGATGATTTGTATGAAAAATACAATGATAATTTAAGCGATCTTTGTATTGTAATGCCTTCACATCGCGGTATTGTTTATTTAAAACAATACCTATTTAAAAAAGTAGAACGAACGTTTATATCGCCCGACTATTTTTCGGTTGAAGAATTTATGCAAAAAATTGCCGGTCTTACCTTAGTCAATCGGGAAGAACTTCTAATTTTGTTGTATCATATTGATAAAGAATTAGCTGTATTCCATAAACAGGAATTTTACGATTTTGCTGCCGATGCCAAAATAGTGTTACAAGATTTTAATGATATTGATTTGTCATTAGCTGAAGCCGAGCATGTCTTTTCCGATTTATCGAGTATTAAAGAGTTGAGTTTCTTTGGCAAAGAAGAAGAAAATTTAAGTGAAGGACAACGTAATTATGTGCATTTTTTTAAAAGTTTATTTCCATTATATGAACGTTTAAAAAGTGAATTACTGAATAAAAATTCGGCTTATCAAGGATTGATGTATCGTTGTGCGTATGAAAAACGACAAAAAATCACGCAACGTTTTCCGTATAAAAAATATATATTTGTCGGATTCAATGCATTACAGCAAGCAGAGGGAGGAATTGTTGATTATCTGAATAAAGAGAAAATCGCCGATTTCTATGTGGATGCCGATCAATGGTATCTACATGATTCGATGCAAGAAGCCGGAACATTTCTCCGTCAACTAAAAAAAGATTTGAAAAGCGATTCATGGAATTTTGTCGGTTCATATTTGGAAACGATTCCCAAAAAAATTGAAATTTTAGGTTTTTCACATCGTAATTTACAAGCATTGTATTGTGCTCAATTACTTCAAAAATTACCTGTTAATCAAGATGAAACCCTTGCTTTAGTGCTTGCCGATGAAAGTTTATTACTCCCGCTTTTATATGCCATTGATTCATCAAAAGCAAATATCACAATGGGCTTGCCAATCCGTAATACCCAATTGTTTAAGCTATTACATCATTTTTTTGTTGCCATTGAAAATAAATCAACCCTACAATCGGGTTCCTATATTTATTATAAAGATTTATTTGTATTCTTTGCAAGTCCATATATGCAAACTATCTTGGAATCTTCCTCCATTTCGGTAAATGATTTTTTAATAGCATGCAATAAAAAAGGGAAATTATATTACAATCAAGAAGAATTAAAGACGTTATGTAATCATTTTCCGCTTCCGCTGATGGATTTTTTCATGGCTTTATACGATGATCAACCTGATGCCGATAAGGTTGTGAAATGTCTTTCTTCCTTGTTGAAATTGATTCAAAAAACATCCTTAACCGATGTGGATAAACAAATTACCACCTTATTATTGGATAGTATGGATTATGTTTTATCCATTTTTAGGCAAATTGATTATAACATTAAATCATATCGTTTTTTATTCGATTTTTTTGTTTCCTCCTTATCCTTATCTTTTAAAAGTAATCCCCTGAGTTCTCTACAAATTATGGGAATGTTGGAAACACGTACTTTAGATTTTGATCATGTTATTTTGCTTTCGGTCAACGAAGGTATTCTACCGGCAGGTAAATCCATGCAGTCGTTTTTGCCGATAGATGTTAAAAGGCATTATAATATACCGACCTACACACAAGGAGAAGCTATTTTTTCGTACCATTTTTTTAGACTTTTACAACGTGCAAAAAATGTGTATTTATTATACGATCTCGATAATCAAAATGGAAATATTGAGAAAAGTAGATTTGTTCATCAAATTATTTCCGAATGGAAAACTTTTCCGAATAGTACTATCAACGAAACCGTTATAAGTTATCCAAAGATAAAACCTGCAAGTGATAATACAATAAAAATAGCTAAAAATCAAGGTGTTATGCAAGCTGTTAAGCAAATTCATGCTTTTTCACCTTCTATGCTTAACCATTATCTTGAATGCGAGTTAAAATTTTATTATCATGATGTGCTCGGTATTCGTGAATCGGAATCCATCTCCGAAGAAATTCAAGCCAATGTAATGGGAAGTGTGGTTCATAAAATATTGGAAAATATTTTAAAAGATAAAATCATTGATTTTAAAACGATTTCCGATTCCGAAATGGAAGAAATAGGTATGAGAGCGTTCTTAGATAAAAAGGTTACCAACATGGAACTTAAAAAAGAAGATTTGATGTTTGAAAAAAATCATCTTATTTATCGTATTACTATCAAGTTTATAAAAGAATACCTTGCTCTTTTAACCGTTCAATTACAAGAAGGCCTTATCTCCGAGATTATGGATTTTGAAAAGAAATATGAAAATAGGTTTGCTTTTTCGTTGGACGAAAACCTTCAAACGGCGCTTTTAAAAGGCATTGTTGACCGTTTGGATAACAGAAAAGGCATTGTTACCGTATTGGATTACAAAACCGGAAAAATAGAAAAAAATGATGTCAATATAGAAAGCGTTGGTGATTTGTTTACCGGTGATTATTCCATTGCTTTTCAATTAATGTTTTATACGTTTCTCTATTACACAACAACAGGTCAAAGTCCGATAAATGCACAGATAGTGTCGTTTAGAAATTTAAAAGAAACATTACATTTACAGATAAACAAAGATATTATGCTGACACCTTCCTTGTTTGATGAGTTTGCCGAATATTTACGTGTACTAATCGAACAAATATATAATCATACCTTGTCGTTTTCTCAAACTACAATGACAGAGCGTTGTCAAAAGTGTGATTATAATAAATTATGTATGAGGGATTAAAATCCTTTATATAGGTTTCCTTTTTTAATCGGAATTAGAATTGCAAAAAACGTTCGGCATCAATAGCGGCTTTACATCCGCCTGCGGCAGCCGTTATGGCTTGTTTGTAATGGAGGTCTTGAACATCACCGGCAGCAAAAACGCCTTCTACACTTGTTTTAGAACTTCCCGGCTGTGTGATAATGTATTTTTCTTCATTCAAGGCTAATTGACCTTCAAATAATTCGGTATTCGGATGATGTCCGATAGCAACAAAAATACCGTCTAAGGCAATTTCTTGCTTTTCATTGGTTTTGGTGTTTTCTAATTTAATTGCCGTAACATTTTTAGCAAATCCTTTGCTTTCGCCCAAGATTTCAAGTGGAACATGATTCCAAACCATTTCGATGTTTGGTGTATTAAACACTCTGTCTTGCATAACTTTACTGGCTCTAAGCTGGTCGCGGCGATGAATAAGATATACTTTTTGACATAATTTAGATAGATAAACGGCTTCTTCGGCAGCGGTATCGCCTCCACCTATAACCGCTACGACTTTGTTTCGATAAAAGAACCCGTCGCAGGTGGCACACGTTGAAACACCGAATCCGTTATAGGTTGCTTCCGAAGGTAATCCTAACCAACGGGCAGAAGCACCGGTAGCAATAATGACGGTTTCGGCAATAATACTATCTCCATCTTCATTTCTACAGATAAAAGGACGTTTTGAAAAATCAACGGCAATAATTTCTCCTCTCCGAATATCGGCTCCGAATCGCAAGGCTTGGTTCCGTATATCTTCCATAATTTCATATCCGTTTTTCCCTTCGGGGTAACCCGGAAAATTTTCAACGATAGTGGTAATAGTTAATTGCCCTCCGGGTTGAATGCCTTCATAAACAATGGGTTGCATATTGGCTCTTGCACTATAAATGGCTGCAGTATAGCCTGCAGGACCTGAACCTATAATTAAACATTTTGTTCTTTCTTCTTTCATGACCGACAGTTTCTAAGATTGTGGTTTTTTGCCGAAGCTTTTGTTTTTCTTTTTCTTCTTGGAAGCTTGCTGTTGATTGTTGTTGTTTTTTTTCAGTTGATTATTTTTCTTTTGAATTATTTGTGAAGAGGGTAATTGCTCCAATAAATCTTTGGTAAGCGGAAATTGGAATCCTTCTTTTAATTTAAGTTTTCCGTTTGAGAGGGTTGCCAATTGTTCTACAATTAAATCATCGTTTACCGAATCACGGTTCCAAAGTAAATATTGCTTTTTCAAGTGAATGGCAATGTTTTCAATACAGAGCGTTTTATCTTCCGAATCAGCTTCTTCGGCAACGCTTTTAATAATATTTTCAATAAGTTTGCCGTAAGGTGGAAATAAAATCTGATTTTTTTGATAAGCCACTTTCGACGGTTTGGCAACAATGGTCGTAGGTTCCGGTTTTGGGAACGGGGCATCTATATCCAATTTAAAATCGGAAATGATAAATAAATGATCCCATAGTTTTTGCCAATAATCGGGGGTGTCTTTTGTACCCGGCGAAAAACAAGCCATGGTACGTATGGTTGCTTTGGCTTGTAAAGTACGTAGTTCACGGTCT
>CAYZQG010000141.1:0-4473 GCA_964480685.1 uncultured Lentimicrobiaceae bacterium | reverse complement strand
CCTTCGCGAAACTTGCATACAAGTATATCCAATTCCAAAAAAAGGCATATTTTCTATATCAAATGCGGTTTGGATGCTAATGGCATGAAAAGTTTCGGAATAACTGCTCCCTCCTTTTGAACGGTTAGGAGTAAATCCAGTTTTGTTAACTTGAGCTGTTGTTGTAGAAATAACAAATAAACAAATTATTAGTATGTTAAAAATATTATTTCCGTTAGTTTTATTGTTAAAATACATAAATAGAGTTTAAAATAATAGTTTATTCAAATTTTTTATATTTTGCAAAAATAGAAAAAAAAAAGATATGGAAAGCGTTTTATTGATTTAATTTTTTTATCTTTGTTGAAAAAATTATAATTCAGTTCTTTAATTTTAAAAATCATGTGTTCAATTTTTTATAAAATATTTGAATTACGAAATATTAAAAAATAATGCCATATAAAGAAAAAATAATCGAAAAATCATATTACAGCATAGGTGAAGTTGCCAAAATGTTTGATGTAAATACTTCATTAATTCGTTTTTGGGAAAATGAATTTGATATTCTTAAACCATTTAAAAATAAAAAAGGGAATCGTTATTTTACGCCGGAAGATATAAAAATCTTGGAAACCATTTTTTATCTTGTCAAAGAAAAAGGATATACCTTGCAAGGGGCTAAAGAAATAGTAGGTAAAAATAGAAAAGAAGTAGATAATAATGCCGAAATTTTAAAATCACTCAACAAAGTGAAGCAATTTTTGTTAGATATTAAATCCAATTTGTAAAGCAATTATTTATGAATGTAATATCCATCCCGTTTAATCATTTTTTAGTCAATACCTATTTGTTGATTTCCGACAATAATGAGGCTGCCCTTGTTGATCCGGCTTGCGCTACTGAATTCGAACAAGAAAAACTAAAAGCGATAATATCCGATAATAAACTAACTATTAAATATATACTATTTACTCATACGCATATTGACCATATTGCCGGTGCGGAATTTGCTAAAAAAACATTCCCTTTTGCTCAATTTATGATGCATGCCGATGCACAAAGTTTGTATAATCATGCCGATAATTTTTGCTTGGTTATGGGTTTTGATAAGCAAATTTTACCTTCGATTGATGAATTTCTTCTTGATAATCAAATACTAACTATCGGCAACGAAACAATAGAAGTCTTATTCACTCCCGGACATGCCAACGGTAGTATTTGTTTATATAATGCTAAAGACGGCTTTTTGTTATCGGGCGATGTTTTATTTAATCAAAGTATTGGACGAACCGATTTGCCGGGAGGTTCGTATGAAACATTGATGCAAAGTATACAAACAAAAATCCTTGTTTTACCACCGCAAACTAAAATTTTTCCCGGACATGGTGATGCAACAAGCATTGAATTTGAAATTAATAATAATCCATTTTTATAAAAGAAACATGCAGGATATTAACGAAGGATACGAAAGAAAAGATATTTATAATGAAGAAGTTATAGAACAATTAAAAGTTCATTATCAGGCAATTTTACATTTGTTGGGCGAAAACACCGAACGAGAAGGCTTACTTAAAACTCCCGAACGAGTAGCGAAAGCGATGCAATTTTTTACACAAGGCTACCATACCGATCCTTCCGAAATTTTACGCTCGGCAATGTTTAAACAAGACTATAAAGAAATGGTAATTGTAAAAGATATTGAAATATACTCGTTGTGTGAACATCATTTGGTGCCTTTTTTCGGCAAAGCACACATTGCTTATATCCCCGATGGATACATTGTCGGGTTAAGCAAAATCCCGCGTGTGGTAGATGCTTTTGCACGTCGGTTGCAAGTGCAGGAACAATTAACAACGCAGATTAAAAATTGTATTCAAGAAACTTTAAATCCCTTGGGCGTGGCGGTTGTTATTGAAACACAACATTTATGTATGTCGATGAGAGGTGTTCAAAAACAAAATTCGGTTACAACCACTTCCGATTTTACCGGTGCTTTTTTAAAACAATATAATACACGTCAGGAATTTTTACGTATAATAGGAGCTAATTTACATTAATTTAGTTGTTTATGGAAAATAAAAAAAAGGGGAAAGCCGAAAAAGCGTTCCCCTTTTTTGAATATAACATTTCTTATTTTACCGGAACATTCTTTAAGGTAGCTAACAAGAAATTCCAAAATTTTTCAACGCTTGCAATATTTACTCTTTCATCGGGAGAGTGGGGGTTACGAATGGTAGGTCCGAAAGAAATCATATCCCAATTGGGGTAAACGCCGCCGAGTAGTCCGCATTCCAAACCGGCATGAATTGCTTTTATTTCAGGGGTTTTTCCGTATAAATCTTGATACGTTTTTTGCATCGTTTTTAGAATCGGAGATTCCATATTGGGTTTCCATCCCGGATAAGCACCCGAAAGGATTATTTTAGCACCGGCTAATTCGGCTATAGCACTCATTTTTTCGCCAACGGCATCTTTTGCCGAATCAACGGAACTACGAAGCAAACACATAACCACTACTTTTCCGTTTTCAGATTTAACAATGGCTAAATTGGTAGAGGTTTCAACTAAATTTTCCATTGAATCGCTCATACGCATAACGCCGTTTGGCAAACCATATACTACATTGATTACATTGAGTGCGCATTTACTTTCCATGATAAAAGCAGGCATTTCCGTTGCGGTAGCTTCAACCAAAAGTGTTGGTTCGGTAGCCGAAAATTCGTTTTGAATCATCGAACGGAATTCGGTTATAAACGCATTAAATTTAGTTGCATTCTGTTCGGGAACAACCACCGTTGCAAAAGCTTCGCGAGGGATGGCATTGCGTAAACTTCCTCCTTCGATTGCCGAAAGATGTAAACCGAAATCTTTTACCGCTTTTCTTAATAATCGGATAATAATTTTATTGGCATTCCCTCGTCCGGTATTGATGTCCATACCCGAATGTCCGCCTTTTAGTCCCGTTATGGCAACTTTAAATGCTTTCATGCCGGCAGGAACGGGCATTTCTTTATAATCAATTTCGATGGTAGCATCCAATCCGCCGGCACAGCCAACGTATAATTCGCCTTCATCTTCCGAGTCGAGATTCATTAAAATATCTCCTTTAAACATACCGGATTTTAATCCGAAAGCTCCCGTCATACCGGTTTCTTCATCAATAGTAACCAATACTTCAATGGGACCGTGTTCAATATCGGTGGCTTGTAGAATACTCATGGCAGCAGCACAACCTATCCCGTTGTCAGCACCCAAAGTGGTACCGTTGGCACGAATCCATCCATCGGTTCCAATTATCGGTTCAATGGGGTCGTTAATAAAATCGTGTTTTTTGTCTGAGTTTTTTTGAGGAACCATGTCAATATGTCCTTGTAATACAACTCCTTTTCGATTTTCCATGCCTTTTGTAGCCGGTTTGCTGAAAATTAAATTACCGGTTTCATCTTGTTTAACGGCAATGTTATGTTTTTTAGCCCAATCTAAAAGAAAGGCTAAAATTTTTCCTTCGTATTTTGAAGGGTGAGGTATACTACAAATACTGCCGAAATTTTCCCACAAAGGTTGTGGTTTTAATTGTGATAAATTACTCATGATTTTTTTATTTTGATTATGTTATTATTTTCCTCTAATTTAAATCAACGGACAATAGGCGAAATTTATTTTACAAAATAAATTAAAAATGAAAAGAAATGCAGAGAAGTTGAAAACCGATTATAAATCAGTATAATACTATATTATCGGATTATTTTCACGGTTAATCCCCTTGTAAGCATGATGTTGGCAATAGGTTCGAGAACCGAATATTCGCCTCGCATAACATCGCATTTGCCGTGATTGTGTGTGATAAACGCACATTGAAAGGCTTGTTCATACGAATGATGGCATAATTCCATGAGGTTTTCAATTACAAATTCAAACGTATTGTAATCATCGTTGATTAACCAAAGGGTAAAAATATCCTCTAAAAGGGTGATTTCATCTTCATCGGGATATCCTTGTGTTTTTTCTTGATTCATTATTGGTTTACCATTCATCGTTGATAACAGGTTTGGGTTCCATACCTGCTTCTAAATTTTCCATTAATTTTTGAACGGCAGCATCTACTTGTCGCAGATGTTCGTATCGCATCGGACTCCATTCGGGTTTTGTGTTATCAAGCCAAATTTCTATGGGTTGATTTGCCGTTCCTCTTAAATTGAAGTTAGTAATGGTATAACGATACCTATCTTGCTTCATTTCAATTTTTAAAATATAATACACATATCCGGCTTGAACTTGTGTTTTTCCGTCACGAGAAGGGGTGGTTATTTTTACATTGGATACACATTCAATTACTTTTTTTTCAGGGTCGGCGGTTTTAATAACTTGTGTAGGATTTTGATAATATTTATTTGCCCATGCCAATGCTCGTCGGTATAACGAGTCGGGAGACCCTTTCATTTGAATAGTAAATTGATAGGTAATCAACTGGGTGTTTTCATCCATCGGTAACAG
>CAYZQG010000140.1:0-4666 GCA_964480685.1 uncultured Lentimicrobiaceae bacterium | reverse complement strand
TCCCAAACGGCTCGCACTTCGCGATCGTCAAAGAAACGTATGGATATTTTTGTATGGTTCATGCTTAAAATATGGTTTTGTTCTAACTCTTATATTATTCGTTGTTAAATTATCTTTTCATTTTGTTTATAGTAGCAAAGATACGTAAAAAAAGAATATAAAAAGCCCCTCCCACCTCCACAAAGCGAAGGAGAAAAGAAAAAGGTTGAAAACGAGGGAGAAAAAAATTTATTTTTTTTAATAAAATTAGTTTTAAAACCGTTAAAACGGTTCTATAGATTAATATTATTGTTAGCCCACGATTTAAATCGTGGGTTGGAAAACAAAACAGCCCCTCCTGCCGCCAAAAAATGAATAATGTGTAGCGTTTCTATTTATTTTTCAATACTAAAGATTCCGAAATCAAAACATTTACTTGAATGTAAGTTAATGTTGAAATGGCAGAAATAACAGGAGTGTAATTAAATTGAGAAGTTTCCCAATTTTCAATTTCTCCATTCTCCGTTCGATTATCTTTCGTATCTAATAACATCCTAATCTGTTCAATTGTGTTTTCATCAGCATTTGTACTTATCAGTTTTTTACAATAATTGTTAAGCGATTCTTTTAAACGAAATGCTTGACGCTGATTTAACATTACATCATTTGTTATATCATAGTTCTCTTTATGGATTACACTCGAGTAATCGGTTATTATTTGATTGTTGCTTGCTTTTTTTGCAAGTTCTTGTTTAATATCTTCAACAGATGCTATTAAATCGTTGGTTGCTTTATGAATTTCGATAAGATTTATTGCAGTACTATCAAAATGAGCAACAAGTGAATCATTTTGACGAGATAAAATAGTTTTTGTTGAAGTATAATTTTCATTTGTTCGTTCAAAACAATTGATAATATCTCTTGAAACCGATCGAAACGAACTAAAATAAGTCATGCCCATCAAAATAATAAATAGAGCAATTACAAGGCTTGGAATTTTACCTGATTTAAAATTCAATATAAATAAAATAATCAACATAATAACGGTTAGCGAAAAGCCAAGTTTAAATATTAATACTCCACCCGGCAAATGCATTATCAAGAATATAAAACCAATCGCAAATATAAGAAAAAAATAGCTAAGAATAGCAATAGGTATTTTTAAGTTAGAATTTTTACATACGTTCACGATATTAATAATGAAATATATAGGAAATAATATTCCTAATGAAAGCATCAAACAAATATTTGCACCGGGTATGTGATTGATTTTTAATATTGCAGACGTTATTACGATAAGTGCAGTAATTAATCCTAAAATTTTTGCTTTATTTCCCATATCTTGTTTTTTAAAAATGTTAATTTTGTATGATAGATTACGATTTGATTATGTAAATGATAGTATTAATATATTTAGTATGTAATTATATTTTTTTGAAAATAAATTCTTTTTAACAATTAACTATCCTCATTATTTTCAGGAGCAAAAATAAATAATAAAATAATACAAACAGCCCCTCCCACCTTCCCAAAGGGGAGATTCTTGGGTAGTGTTTGGTTATGAGGGAGAAAAAAAATAAAAAATTGTAGGGACGCAAAACATTGCGTCCCTATGTGTGTTATCCTATTTCGAATAAAGGGGTTTGTGGGGATGTATCGTGTTCGTTTACAGGGATATAAAAAATTCCGTTTGTGCGTGTATTATAATATCGCAAAATAGGTATTGTGTTGGTTTACAGGGGCGCAAAATTTTGCGTCCCTACGGGTGTTATAATGGAAAATCTATTGTTATTTCACCAATCTAAAGGTATCTAACGCAATGACCAATTCTTCGTTGGTGGTTACGGACAATACTTTTACTTTGCTTGAAGGGGTAGAAATCATACCATCTACGCCGGCGTATTCAAGGTTGGCTTTTTTATCTAATTCAACACCGAGAAATTCCAAGTCTTCTAAAATAGCCTCACGCATAAACCACGCATTTTCACCGATTCCACCGGTCATAGCAATGATATCCACACCGTTCATAGCAGCAGCGTATGCTCCAATATATTTTTTCACTCTGTAAGCAAACATATTAAAAGCGTGGGTGCAACGTTCATCACCGGCATCTTTTCCGGCACGAATATCACGCATATCGGATTTGCCGCCGGAGATACCTTGTAACCCTGATTTTTTATTCACAAGATTATTCATGGCTTTATAATCCAATTTTTCGTTTTCGGAAATATACATCAACACACCGGCATCCAAATCACCACTACGCGTACCCATAATCAAACCTTCAACAGGGGTAAAACCCATGGAAGTATCAACCGATTCCCCGTTTCTAACGGCACAAATTGAAGCACCGTTTCCAAGATGGCAAACAATGATTTTCTTTGTTTTCCAGTCTTCGCCTAAAAATTCAGCGGCTTTGGGAGCAACGTATTTATGACTTGTTCCGTGAAAGCCGTAACGACGGATTTTTTGGTCGGTATAGTATTCATAAGGAATGGCATATAAATATGCTTTAGCCGGCATACTTTGATGAAAAGAGGTATCGAACACACCTACTTGTTTTATATTGGGTAGTATGCTTTTCATAACTTGAATGCCTAATAAACTTCCGGGATTGTGCAGAGGAGCAATGGCACATAATTTTTCGATCTCCATATCTTCTCTATCTCCTAAAATCATACTTTCTTTAAAGTATTCGCCTCCATGAGCCACCCGATGACCGCAAGCAGCAATTTCATTTACATTGGCAATAACACCTAATTCTTTATCGGTTAAGGTTTTTAATAATATATCAATACCAACTGCATGATTGGCAATAGGCACTTGAACATAATATTTATCCTTCCCTTTTGCTTTATGGGTAAATTCACCCATTTCAAGACCAATGCGTTCCATTAAACCTTTTGCCAAAACATCGGCATTATTTGCCATGTCAATCAATTGATATTTGATGGACGAACTACCGCAATTTAAAACTAATATCTTCATTCTTATGATAATTAATTATATATATTTTATTTTTTTTGAGTGTACAAAAATAAACAAATAAATATAATCATTCAATGAATTACCTATATTTTTAGGAAAATTTTAAGAAAACGTCTATTAACGGACAATTGTAACGCTTCCGTTAAGAATAAAATCTTTGGTTTTTGATTTAGGTGTAGCCGAAACCACCCAATAATAAACACCTTCGGAAACATTATCGCCGGAACTGTTAGTTCCATCCCACCAAAACTTTTCATCCTCATAATTGGGACAATTAGAGCCTTTACAACTTCTTTTCCATACTTCTCCTCCCCATTTATTGTAAATAACCATTTCGAATACGTCAAAATAACCGTAAATTTCCAAGGGGATAAATCTATCATTTTTACCGTCCTGATTTGGAGAAAAAATATTGGGGAAAACCAACGATTCGAGGAGCATTAACTGATGTGTAACACTGTCGATACAACCGTATTCATCGGTAATAAGTAAACTAATCGTAACAATGCCGGACGTTTTGGTATAATTATGTTCAATATCTCCACTCAAGAGTAAGGTATCTTTAATAGCATCGCCAAAATCCCATATCCAACTTTTAATTGGTCCATCGTTTACCTGCGAAATATCTTTGAAAAATGCCGGGTCAATGGCTTTAATTCCTATATTTAATCTATCGGTAACATCCTCTCCCTTATTATTTAAAATACTAAAGTCGGCATCGGGAGGCACCCAAGCATGCACATCAATTGTATCGTAATACACTTTTTTACAATTACTATCTAAAAAGGCAACCGATAATTGATAGGGATATAATCCTGTGGAAATATAGGTACGTGCAATGGGATTTCCCTTAAAAGTTTCACCATCTAAAAAGCTCCAGACAAACGAGATTTCTTTTCCCGATAAACTGTCGGCGGTAAAAACAATGGCAATGGTATCACAGGCAGACCCACTCGATTTAAACAACTTAATATCCGGAAATTCAAATACTTTTACCGGTTTAGAAATAACAGCCGAACAATTTTTCGCACTTGCTTTGAGGGTAACGATATAATTGCCGGCACTATCGTATTGTGTTTTTCCATGGAATAAAAGACTGTCCGATTTCCCGTTTCCATAATCCCAAAAAACAGAATCAATAGCTAATTCTTTGGGTATTATTCCACCGTGAGCAGAATCGGTTATATTGGTAAAAACAATCGGAAGACCCTGACAATAGATACTATCGGTCAAAAAATCGGGTAGTACGCGTATAGCCCAAACGGTATCGTAATTCCAAAAGTTTTGTACACAAGGAATTAATTGCCCACTTATGGGGTCGGTTACCCATTTAATCAATCGCATGGAAGGGATATAGCGGTCGGGCGTTTGATAAGTAAACGGATAGGTAGCACTTAGGCTGTCGGTAGCAAGGATGGTGTTCCCATCACCGGTAATGATGATAAGCGTATCGGCATTGGTAATATGACACGTAAAATGTACACTCAAGGGAGTACATCCGGTTAACGTATCAATTTCAAACGTACCAAATGGACCGTCAATTTGCACATAAGCAGGTTTGAGGATGGTATCGCTACAATTTTTATCATCAGTAGCAATCAAACGCACATCATACATACCGGCATACTGATAACTGTGTGAAGGATTTTGCAAAGCAGAAGTATTCGATTCGCTTAAGGTGTCGCCAAAATTCCAATCC
>CAYZQG010000139.1:0-4669 GCA_964480685.1 uncultured Lentimicrobiaceae bacterium | reverse complement strand
ATCGGAAGTTTTAAATCCCAACTCTTTAGCGATTGCAAGATAGGCTTCTTTTACATCATCGGGAATGCTTGTTTCACGCGATAAAATCCAAAGATATTCCAAGTTTTTTCCGGCGACTAAGGCATACGTGTAATTAATGTCGATAGCAATTACATTATATGCGGCGTAAAACGGACCAAAAAACGATACTTTCAACATGCCGACGGTATTATCGCCTCTGAATTTGGCTTTGCCTATGGCTTCTTTCCATTCTTTTTTCGTATAGTCATATCCTTTATTTACTACCTTGATACTTCCGTCTTCGTTTAAGGAATACTCGGCTGTAGTGTTGTTTAAGCCTTTTTCAAAACGGAAATCGAAACGAGCAATTTCATACCATTTTCCAAGATATTTTTCGGCATTAAAAGATGTCACCGGAACGGCTTTAGGAGGTTTTTGAGCACATCCAATTAATGTAATGATGGATAAAAACGTGATTGTTGCCATGATTTTTGCTTTTCTGTTTTTCATATTTATTTTATGTTTTAAGGGGTTTAATTTATAGTAAAAACAATTTTATTGGAAATTTGTTTTAAAGTCTGGTAAAAATAATAGTATATTATTTTTTAAGATATAGAAAATCAAAGCATTGAAAATTACATGTAAATATTTTAAGGAATACGTGTTTAGGAGTTTATTTTCTAACATTTTTGAGTAATTTTGCCGAAAATTTATTTCATACCATGCAACATGTTTTGATATTATTAGATGATTTGAAAGAATGGAATCCATTTTACAAAACCCGTAGTTTAGTAAGTGTTTCCGATTATTTAAAACACAAGGAAAAGGATGATAATTCTAACTTAGTTATCAATTTAAGTGCAAATTTAAACTATAATTCCGAAGGCTATTATTGTTCGTTGTTGGCGCAAGCGAGAGGTGATAAAATCATTCCGAGTGTGGAAACGCTCAATCGTTTGGAAGCCGGAACCGGTATACGAATGGATAATTCGCTGCATAAACTGTGTCATCAGTGGGCTCAAAAAAATAATATATGCGAGGATATATGGTATATGAATATCTATTTCGGCACTTGCAAGGAAAAGGGAATGGAAAAAATTGCACGATATATATTTGATTATTATCCATGTCCGATATTAAAAGTTGGGTTTTACAATAAATCACGCAATCAGATTGAAAGTGTTCAAGCACTTTCTTTAAATGAATTGAACGATGAAGAACAAGATAATTTTGCAAACGCATTGGATAATTTTAACCAAAAAATTTGGCGTTCGCCGCGTTCACCCAAATCGTTCCGTTATAGTCTGGCAATTTTATATAATCCCGAGGAAGAATTGCCTCCCAGCGATAAAAAAGCTATTCAAAAGTTTTTGGAAGTAGCCAAAAAGATGAATATTCATGCCGAGCTTATCACCGAAGACGATGCCACTCGTTTAATGGAATTTGATGCTTTGTTTATTCGTGCTACTACAGCATTGAATCATATAACTTATCATCTTTCACAACGTGCCAAACAAGCCGATATGGTGGTTATAGACGATCCATTATCCATAATTCGATGTACAAATAAAGTGTATTTGAATGAATTACTGATAAAAGAAAAAATTCCGGCGCCTAAATCCATGTTATTGTTTCGTTCCAATAAAAATAATTTTACATCTATCACTTCCCAATTGGGGGCACCTTTTATTTTAAAAATACCTGACGGCTCTTTTTCGCATGATATAGATAAAATATCGAATGAAGTTGAATTGCAACAATCTTTGGAAAAACTTTTTGCAAAATCGTCCGTTTTGCTTGCACAAGAATTTATTCCGACCGATTTTGATTGGCGAATTGGTGTTTTGGATAATGAACCTTTGTTTGCCTGTAAGTATTTTATGGCAAAAGGGCATTGGCAAATTTATAATCATGCCAAAACAGGAAAGGGGAGAACCGGTGGCTTTGAAACCATTCCCATTTATAAAGTGCCTAAAAATATAATTAAAACTGCTTTAAAAGTTACTGCTTGTATAGGAGATGGTTTATATGGTGTTGATTTAAAATTAATTAATGATAAAGCAATTGTTATTGAAGTAAATGATAACCCAAGTATTGACCATGAAGTGGAAGATGCCATTCTGGGCGATGAATTGTATTATCGCATCTTAAATTACTTTTCTAAAGTGTTGGAAAATAGATTTTAATACGTATTATATGCCTAAAAACGTCAACATAATCAAAGCCGAGAAATGTGATTTAACCGATATTCTGGAAATTGAACATATTTCGTTTCAAGAAGAAGGATTTAACAAAAGACAGTTTGCCTATTTGCTATCAAAAAGTATGTTTTATGTTGCCAAATCCGAAAGGAAGGTATGGGGATATATTATTTTACTTCAATCGGTTCGTATTCCGAAACTTCGCTTATATTCTATTGCAGTGCATCCCGAAGCAAGAAAAAACCATATCGGACAACTGTTGCTGGATCATGCTTTTACAAGGGTGCCGAAATGTAAAAAAAATGGCATCTATTTAGAAGTAAGACAAAGTAATACGGTAGCCCTCCGCTTTTATGAGAAAAACGGTTTTAGGCGAACGGGAATTAAAAAAGCCTATTATCCCGATGGGGAAAACGCTTGGGTTATGCAATGGAAGATTGATAAAAAGTAAGAAAATCAATTTTAAATCTTGATTTTATATCGTTTCCAAAACGAATAAGAAGTAAGAGAGGTAAATGTCATTATCCGTTCAAAGAAACGGAAGTGCATCAATAAGTGCGTGATGTAATAGACAAGGGTTAAAATCACTATAAATTCTCCCGATTCAATAAAAAAAGTAAGAAACGAATTTTCAAGCTGTATTAAATGAGAATACATATAGCCATTGAAAAAAGGACTGAAATAATGGTAAAATAAAACACTGAATAACAGAATAAATCCATGTGCACCTTGCACTGCTTTTTTCGGACAACGGTTTACACATCGCATACAATTTTGACAATGCAGCGTCCAATACGGACGATTATCAACCATTTTAATTGCCTGTAAGGGACACTCTTGTATGCATAATCCGCATTGATTACAGTTGGCGGAAGCAAAATAGGTTTTAGTAAGCATAAAACGTCCGATAAAAATATAAAGCAAAGAAATGGGCAAAACCGCAAAATCAAGTAAGAAGGTGTATAATCCTCTGAAATTTGTTTTCCCTTGAAAAACTTCGCTTGCCGTTTTAATTACCTTTTCTTTTTTATTTTCATATAAAACGGAAATGCCTTTATTGCTGAGCGAAGGGTGTAAGGTAATCCAATTTGCGGGTAAATCAATCGGATATAAAGCTTTGACGGAATATCCTTTGAGTAATAAAATTAATGAGGCTGTGTAAAATGCCATTCCGCTTAAACCCGGAATTTTACGTTTGCCTATTAAGGTAGCTCCACGTGTATTCATTATAAGAACTTTATTTTTTCCTCTCGGAAAACGAAATAATAAACGTAAAAAAATAGCAGGGAAATTAAAACCGTGTATAGGCGAAATAAAAGCAATAAAACTATCCTTTTCGGGAGGCGTAATATGTTTGATGTTATTTATGTTTACATCTATAATAGTATGTTGCATCAAACAACACTCGGCTGCTTTTGTGAGCCATACGGCAGCATTTTGAGTGTTTCCGGTTCCGGAAAAACAATAAACGTTTAGTTTGTTTTTGATATCCATAGTTAGTAGCCGTTTACTATTATATATTTAACGGAAAGCGATGATTGGCTTCACATGAAGCATAGAGTTTATCATGAATTAATTGTAAAGCAATGCCATGCATAAAATCAGGCCATGGATATTTTTTTTCAGTAATCGGATAATAAAGGCTTGACAATAAAGTAACATTCCAATCATGGGTAACAAAAATATCCAAATATAACGGATTATATTTTTCAACGATAGCTTTATACATAAACGTACGAGCATCTACGGCAGGCATAATTTCTTTATCCGAATAAACACCCTTAAACCATTGACTTATAAATTCATAATTTCCAATTTGATTTAGATTGGTTAATACATTTATTGGACTGTAAACATAAAATCCGGTTATAGCATCCAAACTTTCAATGGAAATACTTTTTCCTTTGAACCCTTCAGCAATGCATTCAGCCGTTTCTTTACATCGTTCTACAATGCTGTGAAATAAACGTATAGGTCTATCGGTGCATAATTTTGAACCGAAATCAATTGCCAATTCTTTACCTTCGGGGGTTAATAGTTGGGAGATAGGTTCTCTGGTATCTAAAATTTCATCGCGTATCGAATGACGAACAACTAATGCAAAGCACTCATTGTTATACGAATATTCTATTGTTTCTTCTCTGTTCATGTATATTTTTATTAAAATCGGTTTCAGCTACAAAAATACATATTTTTTAGATGTAAATAATATTCATGTTTGAAATAGGCTGATAATAATTTATAATGGGATAAATGTATAATCCATATTATTGTTATCTATCGTTAATTTTAAATAACTTGCATCATCAAATCCATCAAAAAAGCCATCTAAAGTGAGGTAAGTTGTGTTGCCTAAGGTGTATATACTTCTTTGGTGATCGTGCCCCATTATTACCCAATCAACGTTGTTAGTTGAAAACAAATCAATCAATGCATGTACTTCTTCTATTAATGGATTAGTACTGCTC
>CAYZQG010000138.1:0-4674 GCA_964480685.1 uncultured Lentimicrobiaceae bacterium | reverse complement strand
CGGACGTTCATTTGGTTATTTTCGACCGATGGGGAGAAAAAGTTTTTGAAACCAATGAGTTAAATATTGGGTGGGATGGCACTTTCAGAGGTAAAGATTGTGAACCGGGAGTGTATGTTTTCTATATGGAAGCTACTTGCCTCGGTGATTTATTTTATTTCCTTAAAGGGAATGTTACCCTCATCCGTTAAGCTGTTTGTATGATTGAACCCTTTTCATCAACTTTACTTCATTGGTACGATATACATAAACGCGAACTTCCTTGGCGAAACGAAACCGACCCGTATAAAATATGGATTTCAGAAATCATTTTACAACAAACGCGTGTGGCTCAAGGTTGGGATTACTATCTACGATTTATCGAACGTTTTCCCGATGTAAAATCCATTTATGAAAGTGGTGAACAGGAAGTATTAAAATATTGGCAAGGTTTGGGTTATTATACGCGTGCTCGAAATATTTACGCCGGAGCCGCTTATATCATGGAAAAACATTCAGGAATTTTTCCTCAAAATTATAGCGAAATTCTTGAAATTAAAGGAGTTGGCGAATATACCGCTGCGGCGATTGCTTCATTGGCGTTTCATTTACCACATGCTGTAATTGATGGAAATGTGTTACGTGTTTGTACTCGCTATTTCGGTATATACGAAGCCGTTGACAGTTCTGCCGGAAAAAAGAAAATTTCTGAAATGGTAAATCAACTTATTGATAAACAACATCCTGATCTATTTAATCAAGCTATGATGGATTTTGGTGCTACACAATGTACACCTCAACATCCTGATTGTGAAAAATGTTGTTTTTCAGCTACTTGTTTTGCTAATTTACATTTTGAACAAGCAAACCTCCCAGTAAAAAATCATAAAACCAAAACACGCAATCGTTATTTTTATTATCTTCATATACAATATAATAACCTAATTTATATTCAAAAAAGACAAGCTGACGATATTTGGAAAGGGTTGTTTGAATTTCCATTATTGGAAACCGATGCTATTCTTTCGGAAGAAAATCTTGTAAATCATCCCTTTTTAAATAAACTGTTTAAAAAAAAACATTGGCAAATTGTTAAAATTTCGCCTGTCTTTAAACATGTATT
This sequence comes from uncultured Lentimicrobiaceae bacterium, assembly GCA_964480685.1. Taxonomy (GTDB): domain Bacteria; phylum Bacteroidota; class Bacteroidia; order Bacteroidales; family WCHB1-69; genus UBA5266. The sequence goes on along the minus strand of CAYZQG010000138.1, from coordinate 3,572 downwards.
GTCTCACCAAATTATTACGGCAACTTTTGTAGGTATTATTATTGAAAATAAATTACAAACAACAGATTTTCTTTGTATTTCAAAGAATGATTGGTCTAATTATCCTGTTTCGCGTTTGATGGAAAAATTTATAGAAAAATTTGAAAGTAATCAATAAAAACACATTCATTTATAAACAATTAAATCGTTTATTGTTTTTTATTCATTCTAAATACTTTTAACTTTTTAATAAATACCTCGGTCCATGCCGAAACGGCAATTATTGAAATTAACAAAGCTATTCCGTTAATAAATGTCATATCATCTGTTTGTTGCGGGGTTTTAAAATCTCCATCTATATTAAAACAAAACATTAAGATTTCTATCCACCCTAATAGAATAAAAATTTTACTTAATAGCTGCAAAAAAAAATTCCCATTAAAAAAACGCTTGCTTTTTTCTTTTTTCAACGGTTTATAAAGAAAATAAAAACAAACGATTCCTGTAATCAACATTAAAATACCGGTAATAAATTTAGCTAACATATTTATTGATTTTTACTTATTTATTCTTTGTCATTTTAAAATATGATGTATTTAAAACTCATAAAATTGTGAAAAATTATAAAAAGGTAATAATTTTTATTTTCCTTTTTTATTATAAAAAACAAATTCATCATCAATTACATCAATAGTAATTTCGGAGTCTTTGGTTATTTTATCGGCGAGTATCATTTTCGATAGATTATTCATGATATGTTTTTGAATGATACGTTTCAAGGGACGAGCTCCGTATTGAGGGTCATAGCCCATTTCCGAAAGGGCATTCATGGCATAATCCGTTAAATTAACGGTAATATCATTTTCCTCCAACATGGTTTTCAACTGATTGATTTGTAAGAATACAATTTCTCGTATTTCTTTTTTGCTCAATGGTTTGAACATCACTATTTCGTCAATGCGATTCAAAAATTCGGGACGTATGGTTTTACGCAATAATTGAAGAATATCCAATCGCGTTTGTTCTTGTACATTTTCGTCGGAAAAATCGGAAATCTTGCTGTAATTTTCCTGTATAATGTGCGACCCGATGTTGGAAGTCATGATGATAATCGTATTTTTAAAATCGGCAACGCGCCCTTTGTTGTCGGTTAATCGTCCATCATCCAATACTTGCAAGAGGATATTAAACACATCGGGATGTGCTTTTTCAATTTCATCGAAAAGAACTACCGAATAGGGTTTACGTCTTACTTTTTCGGTCAATTGACCGCCTTCGTCATAGCCTACATACCCCGGAGGAGCTCCTACCAAACGTGAAACGGAATGTGATTCTTGATATTCGGACATATCAATACGGACAATCGCATTTTCGGTATTGAACAGATAATCAGCCAATGCTTTTGCCAATTCGGTTTTACCTACGCCGGTTGTTCCGAGAAAAATAAAAGAACCTATCGGACGTTTGCCGTCTTGCAAACCGGCTCTGCTTCGACGGATGGCATTGGCAATGGCTTCGATGGCTTCATCTTGTCCGACTACCCGTTTGTGCAGTTCTTCTTCCAATTTCAATAACTTTTCTTTTTCGCTTTGCATCATACGATTGACCGGAATGCCTGTCCAACGAGCCACAATAGAAGCAATATCATCGGCACCGACGGCTTCATCAATCATTGGATTATTCCCTTGCATATCATGCAATTGTTTAGTTGTAGCTTCAATGACAGCTTCCAACTCCTTAATTTTACCGTAACGAATTTCGGCTACTTTACCGTAATTACCGTTTCGTTCTTCTTGTGTAGCTTGAAATTTAAATTGCTCAATGTCGTTCTTATTTTGTTGTATCTTGTTAACCAATTCTTTTTCTTGTTCCCAACGAGCTTTCAACGCATTTCGTTCTTGACTTAGTTCCGAAATTTGACTACTTAAATCGTTTACCTTTTCAACATCGTTTTCGCGTTTAATGGCTTCGCGTTCAATTTCCAATTGTCTGACTTTTCGTTCAATATCATCCAAAGGTTGAGGCACGGAATTAATTTCCAAGCGTAATTTTGAAGCCGCTTCATCTATCAAATCAATGGCTTTATCGGGAAGTGAACGGTCGGTGATATAACGTTGCGACAAATCAACGGAAGCAATAATGGCTTCATCCAAAATCTTTACTTTATGATGTGTTTCATAGCGTTCTTTTAATCCCCTTAAAATCGATATGGAAGAAATTCGGTCGGGTTCGTTGACGTAAACCACTTGAAAACGACGTTCCAAAGCTTTATCTTTTTCAAAAAATTTCTGATACTCATTGGTTGTTGTGGCTCCGATAGCACGTAATTCGCCTCTTGCCAATGCCGGCTTCAGAATATTGGCAGCATCCATAGCTCCTTCTCCGGCACCGGCACCTACCAACGTATGTATTTCATCAATAAACAAAATGATTTCACCGTCAGCAGCAGTAACTTCTTTAACAACACTTTTTAATCGTTCCTCAAATTCTCCTTTGTATTTGGCTCCGGCAACCAAAGCTCCCATATCCAACGAAAATACTTGTTTTGATTTTAAATTTTCGGGAACATCGCCCGATACAATACGATGAGCCAATCCTTCGGCAATGGCGGTTTTCCCTACACCTGCTTCTCCGATGAGAATAGGATTGTTCTTGGTTCGTCGTGAAAGTATTTGCAATACCCTGCGGATTTCATCTTCTCGACCAATCACAGGATCTAATTTATCTTTTTGTGCCAAATCATTCAAATTGCGTGCATACCGATTCAAGGCATTGTAACTATCTTCGGCATGCGGCGAATCAACATGACTTCCTTTGCGTAATTCTAAAATTGCCTGTTTCAATCCCTTTTCGGTTAATCCGTTGTCTTTCAATAATTGTGATGCAGTATCGTTCGATAATAAAATGCCTAACAACAAATGTTCAACCGAAACATAATCGTCTTTAAATTCCGTTATACTGTTCAAGGCTTTCTGCAAACTGAGATTAGCAGCATTGGATAAATAAATTCCGTTACCTCCGCTTACTTTGGGCAAACTGTCTACCATACGGTCAATTACCTGAATCAGCATTGGGACATTGATATTGTTCTTTTTCAATAAAAAAGGAATAATATCTTTATCTTCTTCAAATATAGCTTTCAACAAATGCACATTCTCAATTTGTTGTTGTTGTTTTGCCAATGCTATGGTTTGAGCTTTGCCGATTATTTCTTGACTTTTTACGGTAAATTTTTCAATATTCATAATTTTTTTCTCCTTTTCATTTGTAAACTGTATTAATACGTTCAAATCTTATTCCAAGTTGTATATGCTGACAATAAGGCAGGCAAAATATAAAAAACTGCTATTTTGTCTTGATAATGATGAGGTTAATGGGTGCTTTTAAGTATTTTAAAGTTAATTTCTCTGAGAAAAAAATTAATCTATAGGTTTTTGCTTTTTAGTATAGCAAAATAGCTTATAGAATTTCATTTCTTTACTACAACTACTAAAAAAAAAATTGATTCTTTATATCTCATTTTCTACTTCACTCTGAGCTTCATAGCTGAAAATAGGGTGTCGAATTTCAAATGAAAAACACTTGCCATTTCA
>CAYZQG010000137.1:0-4679 GCA_964480685.1 uncultured Lentimicrobiaceae bacterium | reverse complement strand
GCTGTTTTTCTGTACCATTTTCCTTTCTGTTTACAAAAAGCACCCGATGGTACATCTCCAAACGCAGGGAGAATACACGCTAAAGCAATTACCAATAACGTTCTATCGCACTACTTTTTTCGCCTTTCGCCTTAAAAACGATAACTGTTATCTTCTAAAAACGCATCGGGAACGTTTTTATCGCCCAATTCGATATTCACAATTTTTTTGGTAAACGATTGATTGTATTTCCATACCGAATTATTTTTCCAAACCAATGCCGATTGATAAACGGTTTCGGTAGAATTATCGTCAAAGGTAATAATTAATTTTACCGGAACGGGAAAACTTCCTTTTTTACGAACGGAAAGGTTCAGTTTGTTGTTTTTATACTGTACATTTTCTAATGCCAAATCGGCATAACCGTATTCATAAAACCAAGGATTCCAATACCAAGCCCAATCTTGATGCGTAACGGCATTGAGTGTAAAAAACAAATCGGTTGGAGTAGGATGTTTGCTTTCCCATCGTTGGATAAAAGTTTGTAAAACCTTAGCAAACATTTTATCACCCAGCATATCGTGTAAGAAATAAAAGCCTGCGGCAGCTCGTCCGTAGTTTTGAACAAAGTAGGTGTTTTGAGTTAAATGCGTTGTGGGAACCGACATCGGAATATCGTTGATATTTCCCATGGAATATTTACAATATGAATGGATGTAATAATGTGCATTGGTGTTTCCATGTTCTATTTCAATGACTTTGGGAATAAAGGTAATTAAGCCTTCGTCTATCCAACCGTAAAGGGTTTCGTTGGTACCGACCATGAAAGGAAAATAAGAATGAGAAATTTCGTGTGAAGTAACAAATACTTCAAACAAGGTATCTTCCGAAGGACCATCGTTGCACATCATTGGAAATTCCATGCCACCATCGCCTTCCCAAACCGTCATTTGAGGATAAGGATATGCAATGCCGATTAAATCGGTGGATAGTCGGTGAATGGTTTCTCGTCCAATAGCTGCTACGCCTTGATCGGTAGTCGTTCCTTTTTTGTAAACGGCATTTACCGAAGCCCTGCGTTTGGTTGTGGAATCAACCATTACACTTGTTCCGTCCCAAATATAGTTATCGCTTACGCCAAAGGCAAAATCGGGAACATTGTTGGCTTTAAAATGCCATTCGGTGGAAGTTCGTTTTTTTAAAATAGTTTGATTTTCAAAATCTTCGTTAGTAATAATGTGAATAACCGTGTCGGCTTGTTTGGCTTTGGTAATACGTGAAAGAATAGGTTGTTGAAAAATTTCATCCGTATTTTGTAATTCTCCCGTAGCCCAAACCATGCAATTTTCAGGGACATCCATTGTTACATCAAAATTTGAATAATCGTTGTAGAATTCATATAAACCGGAATAGCTATCCAAGGACCAGCCGGCAATATCATCATAAACAGCTATTTGAGGATAAAAGAAAGCTACAAAATAAGTTGCCGTATCGTATCTGCCCATCCGGACATGAGTCTTGTTAGGGAGAAAGGTTTTCCAATGGATTTGTAATTTTATACTAGCATTGGGATTTATTCCGGATGGGACAGGTACAACAAGGTTGGTTCCAATATAACGAAATTTGTTGGATGAAACTTCGTTACCATTAATAGTAATTTTTTGTATATCCACACCATCAAAATAATCACTTGTATCAATTTCCACTTGGCGAACAGTTTCGGGTTTAAACAAATTAGGATATAATCGAATAACCATTTTCTTTAAGGTATCGGAGCTGTTGTTGTAATAAACAATAGTTTCTTTGCCGTTAAGTTCTGCCGTAAATGGATTAAAGCGAACATTAATCGTATAGTCCGATTTGTTTTGAAAATAGTTTTTACCCGGAGTTCCGTCGGTGGTACGTGTTCCTTTTTTAATAGCTTTTTGTTGATTGACAGGAATAAATATATTTGATTCTTGAGCAAAACCGTTCAAACAAACAAAGAACAAAGAAACCGCAATAATACGTTGAGTGATTTTCATGGATGTTGTGTTTATTCTATTTTAAGAAATTTTTGAAAGAGTTGTTTATTGGCTTCCATTTTTTCGGCATTACCGTACACACAGATAACGATTTTTTCGGTAATATCTTGTATCATTTTTGAGTACGAACGAATATCGGCTAAAGTACTGTTTAATACGGCATCTCTTTCTTTTTGATAAAACGAAGCATCTAATTTTGCAAAGTAGTTGTTGAAAGCCGTTCCACTTTTTGCCGAAATATTTTTCGGTTGATCCAAATCGGAAATAGTTCCAATAATAAATTGGGTTAACTCTTTATCGGTTAACTCTAAATTTTTAAGAAAATCAGCCGTTTGTTTAAATTTATTCACTGTTTCCGACAAATTGGGGTCACGATACGAAGCCATTACAAAAAATCCTGTAGGCGAAAGCGAACTGTAACCGCCATAAGCGCCACCTTTGATTCTAATTTCTTGATTTAACCAGTCTCTCGAAATGATTTTGTTCATAACTTGCATAGTACCGCTGTAGGTATAACCTAAATATCTATAATTGTATCCGCCGTAAACGTATTGAACTTTGGAAGAAGTGGTAAAGCCTTCGTTTTTATTTTTTAAAGTCAAATCCCATGTTTTATAGGAGGATGTTTGATTTTGTAGTAAATCGGAAAGTAAGTGTAATTGAGGACTAATTGTTTTCAAATTGTCATCGCTGCAAGCAAGCCCGATAATTAGATTATCTTTACGGAATATTAAATTGGAAACCGTGTTTAACTGCTCAATTATTTTACCGGCATTTTTATCTAAATCTTTTACCAAATTCGATAAAAACAAATAGTATTCATAACCCGAAGTATATTCGCTATATAATCCACTTTTAGAGATATAGGAACCGTAACGGCTCGAAGCCAAGGATGCTCCTTCGCGATTAAATTGTGCTTGTAACTGAGCGTATAATCGTGTAATCAAGTTTTTTAAACGAGTTGTATCGGTAAACGAGGTGTTGCAAATAATTTCATCGTTGAGGGTAAACAAATTTTCGGTTTCTTTGACGGTAGCTTTCGATGAAACAACAAATTTGGGTATTAATTTGCTATCATCTAAATTTTCCAAAAATTTACCCAACGAAGTTTGAATGCCGCCGGTGTGATTGCTAACGGTTTTATTTAATTCAATATACGAATAGTTTTTAGTATCCATCGAACCTAAAAGCGAGGATAATAAGGAAGCGTAAGGAATCATATCTTGCGGTAAAACGCGCATATCGAAAAATAGTTTTACATACACAATGTCATTGGTAAAATCTTTATAATACAAAACGTTGTGATTGTTAATCTGTTTTAATTCGGCAGAATAATAATCGGCTTTTTTGTTGATGTCGGACAAAGAAATACACGGTATTTTGGCGATATCTTCGGGAGCGTCTTTACTTTCTTGATAGTCGGTCAAAGCTTTTGTATCGGCAACCAAACGATTGAGTTCCTCCGTTGATAATTTATCTTTATAGGCTTTGAGTTTGGCTTTAACGGCAAGTGCATTTTCTTTATCCAAACCCGGTTTAGGAGCTACCGATAACAAAAGAGCATGCGGATTATCTAAAAATGCTGATGTAAGCAGTTTTTCATAATAATCGGTGGAGAGATTTTTTCGTAAATCAGTCATCATGTTTTCGTACATCAATCCCGAAAAAGGATTTCCATTGTACATAAAATCAGGTAGAAGACTCATTAAATAGGTAATTCCTTTTTGAGCGTTGTTATCTTCACGGAGGGCAAAATCGTAAGCATTTAAAATACTTTCGATTTCCGATTTATCCAAGCCTTTTTTTAAGGTTTCTTTTAAGGTTTCGTTAATGACAGCATAGAAAGCATCTAATTGTTCGGGATTGGCATTTTGCAATAATATTTGAATAACATCTTGTTTATACGTATTATTTGAAAAACTTAAATTTTTGCCTATACCTGCTTTTTCCAGTGCCAAACGAACGGGAGCCGATTCGTTACCGAAAAGGTATTGTCCTAAAACCGAAATAGCGGCATCTTTGGTTAAATCGGTACCGTAATTCACCACATAATTAAGACTTAAAAACGTTTGATTTTTTGTTTGAGCGCCTTCCATTATCGGATAATAGGCTTCTTGTCGTTTCATGGCTTTGAAAGGAGCTTGATCGTTGATGGGGAAATAGATGTTTCGCTTGTCGTATTTCGATAAATATTCCTTATCAATAAACGACAATTCTTTTTTTATATCACCATTTCCGTAAAGAACAATATACGAATTGTCGGGATGATAATATTTGGAATGAAAGTCTTTAAATTCTTTCCATGTTAAATCGGGAATCGCATTAGGGTGACCACCCGATTCATAACCATAAACAGTGTTTGGGAAAAGCGTTTGATACGTATAATAAGTTACATAACGCGATGAATTGGAATACGAACCTTTCATTTCACCGTAAACAACCCCGCTGTATTGAATATCGGTGTTTACGTTGCTGAGGTCATAATGCCAACCTTCTTGTTTAAAAATCATTTCGTTTTTTTGCATAAAAGGGTTGAAAACCGCATCTAAATAGATATGCATCAGGTTGAAATAATCTTTATCATTCATACTGGCAACCGGAAAAGTAGTTCTATCTTTCGAGGTAAACGCATTTAAAAAGGTATTTAACGAACCTTTGGAAGCAATGTCGAAAGGA
>CAYZQG010000136.1:0-4680 GCA_964480685.1 uncultured Lentimicrobiaceae bacterium | reverse complement strand
ACAAAATCTGAATAGATGCATTGAAATGGCTGATTATAAACTCTCAAACAATACAAGCCGAGATGAACTTTATGTTCAGTTAGATGAAATTATAAAACAATTACCTAAATAAAAAAATCATAGAATGAGTGAACAATCTGGAAAATATATACGCCCGTCGTGGGATGAATATTTTATGGAAATTGCCAATACCGTATCCAAACGAGCTACGTGCGATCGAGGAAGAAGTGGCTGTGTTATTGTGAGAGATCGTCAAATATTGGTAACAGGTTATGTCGGTTCTCCGGTCGGAATGCCTCATTGTGATGAAGTGGGCCATCAGTTAAAACAAGTTGTTCATGAAGATGGTTCTTGCACAACCCATTGTACTCGAACCGTTCATGCCGAACAAAATGCCATTTGTCAAGCAGCAAAATTGGGAATTTCACTTAAAAATGCTACTTTATATTGTCGAATGACTCCTTGCCGTACCTGTGCCATGTTAATTATTAATTGTGGAATTAAACGGGTGGTTTGTGAAAAAAAATATCATGCCGGAAAAGAATCGGAAGAAATGTTTACCTTGTCTCAGGTACAATTGGAATTTATAAGTGAAGATGTTTTACAATATAATAAACAATAATTTAATCTATTATTATTATGAAATGGAAAAATAACAATAAAGTTGTATCCCATGTTTTTCGTATTCTTATCGGCTGTGTGTTTATTACTTCAGCTATTTTGAAATACTTGGCTATTGATGTTTTTGATTTGTATATTTATGAGCATAACCTTTTTAATCTGGCTATTACGTCAACTTTAACACGTTTATTGATAGCTGCTGAGTTTGCTTTAGGTATTTTTTTGATAGGTAATATTTATATTCGATTTACATATTTATTGACCTATCTTTTTTTAATAGGGTTTACGGTTTATTTAATTCTGCAGCCTTTTCTCTTTCGTGTTTCACTCGATAATTGCTATTGTTTTGGCGATAAAATTGTGTTAAATCATACACAATCATTGCTTAAAAATGTTATTCTAATGCTGATGTTATGGTTGGTTAATGTACGTTTCTATAATCGAAAGAAATATGAAATGCCGGTATGTATAATCGTGTCTTTGGTAAGTGTAAGTAGCTTTATGATGGTAAATGCACCGGATTATCTTTATACAAAAATGTTTCATTCAGAAGTAAGAATAAATCAAGATTTATATGCTAAAACCTTACAAAAAACCGATAAATTTGAATCCTTTAACGATGGCAGGCATCTCATTTGTATGTATTCTCATAAATGTAAGTATTGCAAAAACGCATCCATTAAAATTGATAAACTACGAAAAAGAAATAATATTTCAGTTGAGAGAATAAAATGTATTTTTTGGGAAAAGGCGGATAGTACAGGAATAAACGATTTTTTTATAAAAAATAATATCGACAGGCTGGAATATACTCAAATACCGGTATTGGATTTTCTAAATATTACCCATGGTCAAATGCCTGTGATTTTATTTTCGGATAATGGTAGAATCATTAAATCAGTTAATTATGCAGGAATTACAGAAAAAGAACTTGTCGAATTTTTAAACGGCAAAGAAATAGATTAAAGACCTCTTTGCTTTTTGATACGTTGATAAGCTTCGTTGATTTTTGAAAAGTTTTCTTCTGCTTTTTTTCGGGCGGTTTCACCGAGATGTTCAATTTTATCGGGATGATTTTCAACCGCTAAACGACGATATGCCTTTTTAATATCATCATTACTGTCCGTAGCTTTTACACCAAGTATAGCATAATCTTCGGCAACAGTATCTTTTCTATAAGTTTGAGAATAATTATTTTGAGAATATGATTGTTGGTAATTATAGTAAGAATACGTATTTTTTATATATTCATAATCCTGTTGTCGGATTTGCATAAAAGATGCAATCGTGTTTAAAATTGACACTTCCAGTTGGTTAAGATCGCCGTCTATATAAGCCAATTGGAAAAGATAACGTACTATTTCCAGTCGCTCGGTGTAATTCAATATCTCATTTAATTTTACACATTGATTTTCAATAGAAATGGATTGATCTTTAATGTCTCTTAAAATATCAATGGATTTTGAAGCAGCGGCATTACCAAAATTGCTTACCATAAAGTTCTTAAACAAATACAGCTCGGAACGTTGAATGGTACTATCGGCTTTCATCACTTCGGCAGAAAGAGCCGTAATGCCATATAAAACAGCATCGGGAATACCTTTATTTTTGGTAACTGCACTGTCTAAAAAACTACCTAAAGCAAATCCAATAATTGCTCCAATAGGTCCTCCGATTGCCATGCCTATTACACTTAATACTATACGTAGTAAACAACCCATTTTAATTCTTAAATATTTATATTGGTTCTTGCTAATGAATAATTGGTGTACATTGTTTTACGTGCTACGGATAATGCCAAAGTAAGTACGGTAATTCTTCCGACAAACATCAGTAAAATTAATGTCAATTTTCCGATTAGTGATAAATGAGGTGTAATACCTAAGGTAAGTCCGACGGTTCCAATTGCTGAAACAGCTTCATAAACAATTTCTTGCAGCGTAAATTGAGGATCGGAAATCGAAATTACAACTATTCCGGCAAAAATAAGTGAAAGAGTAAACAAAACAATGGTATAGGAACGATCAACATAATTGAATGCAATCGAACGATTGTAAATAGTAACTTGTTTTTTTCCTTTTATGGTGGCGATAGCCGATTTTATAATGATGTAAAAAGTTGTTGTTTTAATACCACCACCGGTAGAACTCGGGGAAGCTCCTATAAACATCAAAATAATAAAAATAAGGATAGTAGGAGTTGAAAATAAACTATTATCAATCGTAGCAAAACCGGCTGTTCGGCACGATATGGAGGCAAATAATGCCGTACAAATTCGATCACTAAAACCGGTGCCGGCACTTGCATTGTTAAATTCAAAAATAAAAAAGGATAAGGCGCCGGCAAATACTAAAAATAGCGATACTTTAATGGATAATTTGGTCATGACTTGCAAACGATGCCATAGACCTTTTTTTGTGTTACTGTTATGTATATTATTGAAAATATCGGCAATAGCAATAAATCCGATTCCCCCTAAAAATATCAGTAATGCAATAATGTATTGAACATAGTGATCCATTCGGAAAAGGGGAGCCGTCATACCGCCTTCAATAATTGAAAATCCGGCATTATTAAAAGCGGCAATAGTATGAAAAACAGATAGAAATATATTTTGAAGCACCGATTCACTATAAAAATGATTATGATTGTAATGTAAAAATAGGGCAAAACTTCCAATCAATTCAATGATGAGTGTATACAGAAAAATTTCTTTGATAAGTGATTTAGTTCCGTGCAAGCTCGTACTGAGCATTTCTTTCATCACCGATTGATAATGCAAGCTGTTACCTCGATAGGAAGAAGCTAAGTAAGTGGCAAAACGAACGATATTTATACCTCCAATTTGTATTAATAACATGATAACAAATTGACCTTTAAAAGTAAAATCGGTTCCGGTTTCAATAACTGTTAAACCGGTAACACAACAAGCACTGGTTGAAGTAAATAGAGCATCAATAAAGCGAATGCCTTCGGTGGTCATTTCCGGTAATAGTAACAATAAAGTGCCGATTGAAATAAGAAGAATAAACGAAGCAATCATCCAACCGCCGGCTCCTAGTTTTAATTTTGTGAATATATTTCCGATATTTGAAAGGTCAAATAACATCATGACAAAAAAGTAGAATTGGATAAACAACATGGTAAGATTTCCAATATCCATAAATTCAAAATTACTTAATAAGTAATTATGGAAATTAAAGTCAATGATATAAACAAAAATAAACCAAATGATTATTAATAAAATCATTACTCCTTGAAATTTATTCTTTTTTATATAAGTGCTTGAATGTATTGAAAATAATACGCTAAGTAGATATTTTAACACATAAAATACCAGGCTACAGATAATAATAATATTGCAAAAAAATGCAGATTTAGCGGTTTGCTCAAACCCATAAAAATAGGCAATAATTCCAACGGTAAAAAAGGAAACAAAGATACTTATATAACGCAATACGGTTTGAACTATATCAATATAATCCCAAACAAACAGTTTGATGTTTTCTCGAAGTTGGCGGAATAGTTTCACGTCTAATTATTGATTTCTACAAATTTTTCAATATCTTTGTTTTTTCCAAATAATACTAATGTATCTTTAGATAAGATAATGGTTTTCGTATCGGGTACACCCAGTACATGTTGATTACTGGTTTTTGAGGCAGGGTCGTCGTTATAGTCTCTTTTTATGGTGATAAGACTTAATTTATATTTATCCCTGAAATTTACTTTGGCATAGGTTAATCCACAAATATGTTTAGGTGCAACGATTTCCATAACACTATAATCATCGGCTAAATCAAGGTAAGATACTAAACTCGGATTCATTAAACGTCGAGCAACGGAGATTCCAACTTCCTGTTCGGGCGAAATAATATCGGTAATGCCCATTTTTTCTAAAATAAAGCGTTCGTTACGCCCCGTAGCGCGGCAAACAATACGTTTAACGCCTAAATCGAGAAGCAATGCCGCACATAATAAGCGTTGCTCTAAGGGATTGCCAATAGATATAATCACCGCATCAAAATTGGTAATATCTTGCGATAGTAAGGCTTTTCT
>CAYZQG010000135.1:0-4738 GCA_964480685.1 uncultured Lentimicrobiaceae bacterium | reverse complement strand
ATGAATAATAAAAATTTAAAACCTTATTTAGAAATATCTAAACCTTTGTTTTCTAAGGATATTAGAAAATCTTACGTCCAAATTTTGATTGAATATAAAGGAGGATGTATAGCATACGAATGTTTTTATAATAATGAAAATGGAAAATGGGTAAAAACAAATATGAATATAATTTTAAGATGTTAATGCTAGTTTAAAAAAAAACTATCTCAGTTTTGCTCCCAATTCTTTTTCGTAAGCGGCTATCAAACGATTCATTACAGTATTGATTTCGTCGTTGGTAAGGGTTTTGTTTGTGTCGGAAATAACGAAACTTACGGCATACGATTTTTTACCTTCTTCCAAATTTTTACCTTCATACACATCGAAAAGATTAACCGATTTGATAAGCTGTTTGCCGGTTTTTAAAGCTACTTTTTCGATTTCTTGATATGTTATATGCTTGTCTATTAACAAAGCAAGGTCGCGATGAACTTCGGGGAATTTGTTTAATTCTTTAAAAATCACCTTTTTCTTTTCACATAAGGCAAGAAGTTTATCGCAATCTACTTCGGCATAATAAACGGGTTGTTTAATGCCGAAATATTTCAAAACTTGTTTGTTGACTTCACCTATGCTGATAACGGTTTCTTGATTGTGTGTAAATTTAAGTACGTTTATCATGGCACCGTTGGATACTACGGTTTCGGTTTGAAAACTTTGAAGCGACAAATTGTTTATTTGTAATATATGAAGAATCATATTTTTCAAATAAAAGAAATCATTTTCTTGTTCTTTTATTTGCCAAGACCCTTCGTGTTGCTTTCCGGTAGCAAAAAGAGCTAAATGGTTTATATGAGGATAACGTTCAACTACACTGTCTATATTGCTTTTATTGGGGTCTTTTCTATACACGGTACCAAATTCGTAAAGACGTAAATTGGTATTGGAGTAGTTGATATTGTGAATAATACTTTCTAACCCACCTAATAAAAGTGTTTGACGCATATTTTGTAATTCTTTGCTTAAGGGATTAAGTAAAGAGATGGCTTCGTTTTTTTGGATAAAGTCGAAATCGGTATAATCGCTTTTGGTCAAGGAATTATTCATTATTTCATAGAATCCGTTGTGGCTCAAAAAAGAAGAGGTGTTTTCTTTGAATCGAATCAGCGGGCTTTCGCTAAGGGTAGAAGGAGTATAAACAAATGTACTTTTCAATTCTACATTGTTATAGCCGTAGATGCGTAAAAATTCTTCTATTACATCGGCTTCACGGGTTACATCCACTTTATTGGTTGGAATGGAAAGCGTTATATTTTCCGTATCTTCATGGATGATTTCCATTTCCAAAGAAGATAAAATATTTTTAACGATTGTTTTTTCAATGTCTTTTCCTATCAGGATATTTAAACGTTGAAAATTAATGGTAACTTGTTTTTCTTCAATCTTTTCGGGGTAAATGTCGGTGATTTCAGATATATTTCCACCGGCTAATTCTTGAATAAGTAATGCCGCTCTTTTAATGGCAAATGTAGTGATGTTTGGATCACAACCTCGTTCGTAACGAAACGAAGCATCTGTTTTTAATGTATGAAATTTAGAGGTTTTGCGAATGTTCACCGGATTAAAATAAGCACTTTCTAAAAAAACGTCGGTTGTTGTTTGGCTTATTCCCGAATCTTTTCCACCCATTACACCGGCAATACACATTGGTTCAACGGCATTGCATATCATTAAATCGTTATCGTTGAGTTTTCGTTCGATTCCGTCTAAGGTGGTGAAAGGAGTATCTTTTTTTACTTTTTTTACAATCACATGATTTCCGCTAATATGTTTTGCATCAAATGCATGCAGTGGTTGACCCATCTCAAACAAAACAAATTGAGTGATATCAACAATGTTATTAATGGGTCGGATGCCGATGGTGTTCAGTTTTGTTTTTAACCAGTCGGGAGATTCTTTAACGGCTATATTTTTAATGTATAATCCGGAATATCTTGGACAAGCAATCGTATCTTCTACCGTAATTTTAATAGGATTCGGAAAAGATTGAACCGGAAATGTATCAGTTTTAGGATAACATACTTTAATTTTATCGGGATAATGGGTGTTGATATAAGCAGCAACATCACGAGCTACTCCGATATGGGAAGTGGCATCGCTGCGATTGGGTGTTAGTCCGATTTCAAAAACAGTGTCGTTTGTTACTTTAAAATATTCTTTGGCAGGCATACCAACAGTAGGATTATCGCTTAAGACCATAATTCCTGCATGCGATTGACCGATACCCAATTCGTCTTCGGCGCAAATCATTCCTTCGGAAAACACATCTCTGATTTTTGATTTTTTTATAGTAATAGGTTCACCTTCTGAAGGATATAAAACTGCTCCAAGGGTTGCTACTACAACATGCTGACCGGCAGCTACATTGGGGGCACCACAAACAATAGTAAGTAACTCGGAAAAAGCAACATCAACTGTAGTGATATGTAATCTGTCGGCGTTGGGATGTTTATCACAGGTTATTACTTTGCCGATATAAACTTTATCTAATCCGCCTTGTATGCTTTCGTAGGAGCGTATTCCTTCAATTTCTAAACCGATACCGGTTAGAATATTAGCCATTTCATTGATTTCTAAATCAACATGAATGTATTCTTTTAACCAGTTATATGAAATATCCATAAATATAGTGTATATGATTTATTTTTTCTTACTTGATTTTATATTTTTCTTTTTGGAATTTAAGTAATTATATTTTCGATATTTATTTTTGGTATAATCATTTACAGGATGAAGGTTGCCGCGTTGTTTTTTCTGTCGGTACAATTTGTGGGTATAATCGGTGCCCATGGCAGTAAACGTATAATTTTTTGATTGTTTAAAGTTTTTTTGTATGCCTGTAGAACGAATGGATGGGATATCAAAGGCATATTGTATGCCAATAGCAGCATAAGAGAATCCTTCAAATTTTTTAACGCTTGAAACATACCCGTCTAAATTATCGTTTGTTACCCAACGATACATCATGTCAAAAGTAAACTTCCAATCTTCGTTAATATTATAAGCAAATCCTATACCGAAAGGCATAGAAAACGCATAGGTAAAATGTTGATTAATTGGCAATAATGCAGTAGAAGTTTCTGTACTGCCTAAGGTGGTATTAAAAGCATAGAGTCCTACGCCTAAATGGATATTCAAATCCCAATCGTCTATGTCTGTAAACGAAAAAACATCCATTGTGTTTATTAGACTAAATTCATGGGTGTAAAATGATTTGAATCTTAAGTCAAGATCATTGCTTTCGCATTGTAGATTTCCGTATAATAGATTTAATTTCAAATTCCAATACGAGAAAATATCATAACCCATGCAGAGTTGATACATCACATTTCGATTTAAATAGAAATCTTTGGTGAAAGGGTCGCTGATAAAAAGTTTGTTTTTAGAATTTGAAACATCCCCAAAGTAATTATTCACTCCTACATGTAAACTGATATTCCAGTTTTTTTTAGATGCTCCGTAATATTGAGCATAGCCAATCTGATTAAAGGCATATAAAAAACATAATATACAGTAAATACGTTTCATAGATGTTGTCTACTTTTTTCTATATCAATAGGTTTCTATTATAAGAATGTTTAGAATTAAAACCTACAAAAATATCAAAAAATAAATTGAAAATTAAAGGATTATTTTAAAATAACAATTAATATGTGGAATGCTTTGTCTCTTATAAGAATAAAAATTAATTATATAAAAAAGCGGAAAGATTTTTATAATCTTTCCGCAACAATAACAATTAAATAGTACAACAAACACAGAAATCTAAAGGATACTATGAATGAGTATATACATATTGAACAATCTTAAATACACGATCGTTGGTTAATCCCGAATGTTTTTTTGCTTTTTCAATAGAATATCCTTCGTTTTTAAAATGCAAAAATAAACGAAATGCTAGGCATAGTGATTGAATGGCGTCTTCGTTTTTAATGGCTAAATTTAAATGAACATTGATTTTTTGATTGTCACGTAATTTACACCAATCAACAAAGTCGTCTAAATATTTTAATCCTATGATATTTAATACTTTGTAATATTCACTTTCTTCATAATTTTTCGACAACTGACTTAATTGATAAATATTTGATAAACAATTTTTACCTTTTATTTTTTCAAATTCCTGAATTACAGATTCAATATTATTTTTTTTCTTAATTAGTATTTCATTATAAATGAAAAGGGTATATAAATTTAAGTCAATTTGGATATCCGGAAATAAATCGAAGGCTTCTTTTTGATTTTCAATACCTTCGATTAGTTTTGTGGCGATATTTTTTTCTTTGGCTATATCAAATTCTTTGGCTTTTTGTTCTAATTCTTTTAACAAAATAGCAATGGCTTCATTAATATTTTCTGTTACATCAAAAATATTCCAAATCAGTTTAATATATTTACTTGTCAAAGGTAATCCGAAATATGTCAGAATTTCTTTTTCGGCATTTACCTTTTGTATGTATTTTTCGCCGTCTTCCGTTGGTCCTCCTTCAAGGGATAATTCCCTGTTTATTAGGTAATAATTTCGAATGATATCTTTTATTTTATAAATGTTCTCCATGTGTTTTTCGATATGGTTTCTTATACGCAAGCTTTACAAAAAAGTTATATTTTTTTTTAAAATAATTTGTAAAGGTGTATTCTTTAAGCAATTTTGTAGAGCTGTATTTTTTTATGAACATTTTAGTAGGATAAAATG
>CAYZQG010000134.1:0-4836 GCA_964480685.1 uncultured Lentimicrobiaceae bacterium | reverse complement strand
CAAATGCCGTTTTTAAGCAACCAATCCATATTATCGTAAAAACAAGGGGTTCCTCCTCCTAAAGAAATAACTACATTATCGTATTGGTTCGTTTGGTGTAATAAAACCTGTTCCTTTTCTCTGAATTCCTGTTCGGAATATTTTTTAAAAAAATCGAGAATTGATACTTGATATGTTTTTTCAAAAAGATTATCCGAATCAAGAGACAAAAAACCGGTATAGGCAGCCAATTGTCTCCCGAAAGAACTTTTCCCACTACCCATAAAACCAAGTATATAAATTCGCATAAAAAGTATAATTTACTCATACGCTCCTATGGAAGGAGGCGACTGTCGCGTTGTTCCTTTAATGTCGGTCAAAACAGAAGAAGTGGTTTGTCCTGCTCCTTTGCAGGGTGAAGAGGATTGTAATTGATAATCGTATTTTGTAACATCTTCAAACAAAGGATTTTTATTTAAAATGACCGATGAAAAATAATCGGGATAGGTGGTGTCCGATTTAAGCAAACAATATTTAATGGTTGTTTTAAAAATTGCCGATTTTGTATAATCGCACGAAAATTCGCGTTTATTACTTCCCCAAATAATATTATTCAAAAAAACACATTCAAAATCGGAAAGATACATCGTATTGTTATACACATAATAGTTTGAAAAGAACACCGAAGGAGTGTTACGCGTTTCTATGTTATACGCATTATGAAGCGTATTATTGATAAACGTATAATCACCTCCTTGTAAAAGTGCAAGACAATGTTGCCCACAATCGGAGATAACATTATTATACGCTTCTACCACATAGTTTTTTGCTAAAAAGCCTATTCCGGCTGATTTTTTAATGATCGAATTAGTAAGAATCAGTTTATTTCCCATGTCATTGTCTAACACCTCGGCTTGAATGCCGATAAAAGCATTTTTAATTATTGCATAATTAATACTATTATCTTGAGAACCTTCATTTATCCATATCCGATCCCATTGTTCATAGTCGTCTTGGAAAAATTCTTCTAAACGATCGCCTTGGAAAACAACAGGTTCATCCATTGTTCCATTTACATGTAGACACCCCCCTTTATAAATCCATAAACCTCCTTTTTTATGTATATAAATTTTTGTTCCGGGTTCAATAATCAGTTTTCCAACCGAATCGACAACAGCATATCCATAAATTACATAGGGTTTATCATTAGTCCAAGTTGTAGTTTCGCCTTCCTGAGCAACTATTTTATATTTTAAGCTACCCAATGTTCTATCTGCTATAATAAAATGAGCATCTTGACCGCACGCTAATAATTCAACATTTTGTTTATTGCCATTGGTAATGAAGCGTATTGTATCTGTAACCAACATGGGAGTATTAACTTGATTGGGATTTAAAATAACTTTTACAAAAATAAAAATACTGTCTTTTGCCGGTACTTTTACATCGGTTAACGACTTTGCCGAAACACCATTTATGTTTATACTAAAATAAGAATTATTATCGCCAACTAAATATATATCCGTTAATAAATCAGCACTGTATGGATTTTTCACAATCAATCGTTTAGTAATGGAACTCACTGTTGTAAAGATAGTATCGAAAGTAACCATGGAAGATGAAAATTTTAATTTGGCATCGCTTTTCTCGTAAAAATTATCTTTATTACAGGAAAAAAATGCACCTATTAAAACAACACTGTATAAAACGATTTTTTTCATTCTATCAATTGTATTTAAATAATGTATTATAAAGTATTTGTTTAACGGAAAACCAAAACAAATATTATTTATAGTGAATGGCTTCTTCGATAAAAGAGGTACATAAATCTTTAAAATCAAGATTTTTATACCTAATTTGTTTTGGAATAATACTTTCGTTGGTTTGACCCGGAATGGTATTGATTTCTATAAAACACAATTCTTGCTCGTTAAAAATAAAATCAATTCTTACGATTCCTTTACATCCCAACCATTTATAAATATTTTTGGATACGGATTCACAGTCTTGTTGTATGGAAGCCGGTAGTTGAGCCGGAGTTATTTCATCGGCTAATGTCGGATCATATTTAGCCTCAAGATCAAAAAAAGCTTTTTTGCTAATCACTTCGGTAATAGCCAAGACCTGTATATTCCCGTCCAAACTCATAACGCCACAAGTTATTTCACGACCTTGAACAAAACGTTCAATAATCAATTCATCATCATGTTGAAACGCATTCTTTATAGCAGTAAGTAATTCATTTTCAACATTCACTTTCGACACTCCGACACTTGATCCCGAACAACAAGGTTTCACAAAACAAGGCAACCCGACTTTATTAAGAATTTCGTGTATGTTTATTTTATCAGCACGAAAAACATGAATCGATTCCGCTAAATGCACATGGTAGGCAGAAAGAAATTTATTGCATAAATTTTTATTGAATGTCAATGCCGAAACAGCTGCATTAGAACCCGTATAAGGAATTTGCAGCATATCAAAATAACCTTGTAACTTCCCGTCTTCTCCCGGATTACCATGTATGACAATAAAAGCACAATCGAAATAAATTCGTTTATTGTCAACCAAAACACTAAAATCATTTTTATCAACAGGATAGCTGAGCTCGTCGGAAGCACTATAAGTCCAATCAACTCCTTTTAAATGAATAAAATAAACATTATATTTATTTTTATCTAACGTATTGGCAATGTTATGACCACTTCGTAAGGAAATATCGTGTTCTCCTGAGTTTCCACCGGCAATAACTGCTATATTCTTTTTCATATATCTTATATTTTAATTATTTAAAACAAAATTAATCCGCTTTAAATGGTAGAATTAATTCGGTTATATGCTAAGTCCATTTATCATTTATAGATAAACAGCTTTTCTTTTATAAATGCAAAGGTACAAGATTTTTTAATACCGTTAAAACGAGCGGTAACAATTTCATTAAATTTATTGTTTGGAAGCAATCACTCCCATAAATACCGAAATAAATACTTAAATTGAATTTTTATATTTATATAATATTGATTTTGTTGATTATAAAATTTTCTCAAAAATCAGTTTATATAAAATAATTTATATACTTTTGTTAAATTAAAATATTAATAGCATTAATAACAACTATAAAATTCAACAACAATGAGAAATATTCTAATTATTGCAGCCATTACATGTGCATGTTGCTTTACTTCTTGTAAAGAAAAAGAAGAAAATGATTTAATTTTAAAAACCGTTATTCAAGGAAAAGTAACGTATGAAGATTATGAAACCGGTCAAGAAGGAAATGCCGCCGGAGCAATAGTAAAAATTCATTTAGGTAATGAAGAAGGTGAACTCAAACAAGTAACTGCCGACAATACCGGATTTTATCAAATGACCGGAATTGCCGTAAATACACTTGTTAATACTAAAATTTATTATCAATTAAGTGGAGAATATACAGCTACCATAGGTGGTGACGAACTTACTTTTATCGGTCGTTCCGATTCCATTTCAATAAAAGGCAATGATACAATAGTTTGTAACATTCTTTTAGAACGATAAATTTAAAAATATTATAAAAAAAGGAGCTTGTTGAAATAAAAACAGCTCCTTTTTTCTTTTTAATAACATTATATATAACCCTCTAAAAGTAAATTACATTTATCTATTTTTTATGCGATTATTTTTACAAATTTTCTAAAACATATTGTTTATTTATCTAATTTTGCAAGGTATTTTATTTCTACTATTATGCTTAGAGATAAATAATACAACTAACTGTATTTAAATTATTTAAAAATAAAAATATCTATATGAAACGAGTACATAATTTTAATGCGGGACCGTGTGTCCTACCTAAAGAAGCAATTAATGCCGCTATTGAACAATTAAAGGATTTTAAAGGAACCGGTATGTCGGTAATTGAAGTTTCACACCGTTCCAAAGAATGGCAAGCCGTAATGGATGAAACCGAAGCTTTATGGAAAGAATTATTACACATTCCCGAAGGATACAAAGTCCTATTTCTTGGTGGAGGAGCCTCTTTACAGTTTGCTATGGTTCCTTTTAATTTCTTAGAAAAAAAAGCCGCTTATCTTGAAACTGGCGTTTGGGCAAAGAAAGCCTTAAAAGAAGCCAAAGGTTTTGGCGACGTTGTTTGTGTGGCTTCATCGGCTGACACAACCTATAATTACATTCCTAAAGGATACACTATCCCGACCGATGCCGATTATTTCCATATCACAACCAATAACACGATCTACGGAACTGAAATACGTAAAGACATGGATTGTCCTATTCCTTTTATTGCCGACATGTCGTCCGATATAATGAGCCGTCCGGTTGACGTATCAAAATACACCATGATTTATGGTGGTGCACAAAAAAATGTAGGACCTGCCGGCGTAACATTTGTAATTGTAAAAGAAGATGCTCTGGGTAAAGTAAGTCGTTTTATTCCCACGATGCTGAATTACAAAACTCATATCGAAGAAAGTTCTATGTTCAATACACCTCCCGTATTTTCTATTTTAGTAATGTACGAAACATTAAAATGGTTAAAAAATCTGGGTGGATTAGGTGTAATACAAAAAATGAATGAAGAAAAAGCAGCTTTACTATATACCGAAATCGATCGCAATTCCCTGTTTGTAGGTACTGCCGAAAAAGACAGCCGTTCAATCATGAATGTTTGTTTTATTATGGCAGAAGGTTATAAAGATAAAGAAGATGCATTTATGGCATTTGCAAAAGAACGCGGCATGGTTGGAATTAAAGGGCATCGCTCTGTTGGCGGGTTCCGTGCATCCATTTATAATGCATGTCCAAAAGAAAGTGTACAAGCTTTAGTTGATTGTATGCAAGAATTTGAAAAATTAAATA
>CAYZQG010000133.1:0-5060 GCA_964480685.1 uncultured Lentimicrobiaceae bacterium | reverse complement strand
AAAAACAATTTTTTAAAAAATTACGCAAGTTTGCATACGAAAATCCTTTCCCGAATTCGTTAGTTAGGGCAATGGAAAGATTTTTTAAAATAGCTTCGCCATATTCGGCACGACTACAACCATTTTGTTCTTCTTCAACAATTCGCTTTCCAATAAACCAATATGCCTCGACCATAGCAGCATTAATAACTGTATATGTCTTTAATCTTGCTTGTTCTAATATTTGTTTTATATCAGCAATATACGAAGATTGTTCACTCAATTTCATAGCTCAATTTTTAATATAGTTAATAAATCTTTTTTTGTTACAAAAATAGATAAATTCTACATAAGAAACTGATTGATGGAATTTATTTTTAAAGAAACCACCAAAGTTCCCTGAAATGGAAGAAATTGAGTATGTAGCTGTTTATTGGAGTAACATTAAACAACGAAGAAAAGAGAAATTAAAGAATGATTAAATTAATACACTTCGTTGATGTTACTTTCAACCTCTTTAAAACCAAGTAAAGACTGATTATAATATGTACGGTGAAAAAAAAATAAAAAATTTCTATCCGAACAAAGCTATTGATGGTATTCGCAGATTAAGGTTAACTATTTGCAGTTTTAACACACATACACACAATGAAGGTTAAACATTAAAATATATTTTTAAAAGATTTTGCTTTCTCCCCGTATTTTTTTTGTATTTTTGACAAATCTATTTAACAATCAGTATATAATTTAAAATCAATACATAGCTTATATGAAAAAGCAATTTTTATTAATCGGAATAAGTTTATTTCTGCTTATCGCAGGCGGATTGGCTCAAAACAAAGAAATCACCTTGGAAGATATTTGGAAAAGTCGTCTTTTTTCTCCAACAGGGAATCAAGGCTTTACACCCATGCCCAAAGGCGATTATTATTCGGTAGTGAGCAAAGATGAAATTGCTTCTTATCATTTCGGAAACGGAGAAAAAAACGCAACCATTGTATCGAATAAGGACTTGGCATCCGCTTCAAATAATGCCGTAAACATAAAAGATATAGCAATTTATCAATTAGATAATAACGAAAAATACCTTCTAATCGGTGTTGACTATGAAAGCATTTATCGTCGTTCGTTCAAAGCTTTTTATTATATCTATGACTTGACCTCAACGAAATTCTTTCCCCTTTCCGATACCACTAAAGGCAAGCAAAGTTTTGCCGAATTTTCACCCGACGGCTCTAAAATTGCTTTTGTAAGAGATAACAATTTATTTGTCAAAGACCTTACTACTATGCAGGAAACTGCCGTTACCACCGATGGTAAATTCAATTCGATTCTCAACGGCATTGCCGATTGGGTGTATGAAGAAGAACTCGATATGTCGCAAGCTTTTAAATGGTCGCCCGACAGCAAACACCTTGCTTTTCTTCGCTTTAACGAATCGAGGGTAAAAGAATTTTCGATGGTCATGTGGGGAAATCTTTATCCCGACGAATATCGTTACAAATATCCTAAAGCCGGTGAAGATAATTCGTTGGTGGATGTTTGCATTTATCAAATAGACAATCACGAACAAACGAAAGTGGATATGGGTGATAACAGCAATAGCTACATTCCTCGCATTTATTGGCTGCCCAATGCCGGCGATTTGGTCGTATTGAAATTGAATCGCCATCAAAACATCTTGGAGTTTTTTGCTTATAATTTAAAAACCGCTTCGAAACGTTTAATTTATACCGATGAAAATGCTGCTTGGTTGGATGTGAGTGAAGAATATTATTTCTTAAAAGATAACAACAGCATGATTGTAACTTCGGAACGTAACGGTTATAATCATATTTACAAAGTTACTTTCGGCGGTAAAGTTGAACCGCTTACTTCAGGCAAATGGGAAGTAGCCGAGGTATGTGCCGTAGATGAAACGCATCCATTCATATATTACCTTTCCAACGAATCGAACACGCTTAATCGCGATCTTTACCGTATTGATTTTAACGGAAAAGGTAAAAAAATGCTCAGCGACGGCAAAGGTTGGAACAGTCCGACATTTAATCCAAATGCTACCTTTTATAGCAATCAATATTCCGATGCGAATACACCACCGGTTTATACTTTACACAATAACACCGGTAAACAATTGCGTATTTTACAAGATAATGCTATCCTAAAACAACGCATGAAAGAATGCGGTTTTTCGCAAAAAGAATTTTTTACGGTTCCGATTAGTGCCGGCATCCAACTGAATGCATGGATGATAAAGCCCCATAATTTTGACCCTGCTAAAAAATATCCGGTGTTGATGTATGTTTACGGAGGTCCCGGCTCACAGGAAGTAAACAATTCGTTTTTCCGCGGAATGGATTTTGCGTGGTATCAAATGCTATCACAAAAAGGATATATTGTTGTATGCGTAGATAATCGCGGAACTGCCGGCAGAGGCGATGCCTTTAAAAAATGTATTTATAAACAAATGGGTAAATACGAATCGGAAGACCAAATAGAAGCAGCCAACTACTTAAAAACCTTAACCTATATTGACAGTAATCGTGTTGGCATTTGGGGATGGAGTTTTGGCGGCTATTTGTCGGCATTAAGCATGATGAAAGGCGATGGTGTATTTAAAATGGCTATATCGGTGGCTCCTGTAACGAATTGGCGTTATTACGATAACATTTACACCGAACGTTTTTTGCAAACACCGCAAGAAAACCCTTCGGGCTACGACGACAACTCCCCCATTACTCATGCCGCTCAATTAAAAGGCAATTATCTCCTTATTCACGGCACCGCCGACGACAATGTCCATTTTCAAAATTCTATGGACTTGGTTACCGCCTTAAACACTGCCGGCATCCAATACAATCAATTTTTTTATCCCAATAAAAACCATTTTATTATGGGAGCAAATACCCGTTTGCACCTCTACATCAAATTGACCGATTTTATTTTAAAGAATTTATAGAAATTTAAACTGTCGACAATTAAGCATTGGTTTCATGTATTGTTTTATTTTAAAACTACAGGAAACCAAAGTTTTTGCAGATTCTATCAAAAAAAAATTATTTTCTCAATGTAGCAATTTATTAAAAAAAGATTGTTAATTATTTATTTATATTTTCAATAGTATTACCAAAAAAACATCTAATTTTGCAATGAAAATCACCGGTTTTTCAAACTTTTAATAATTCAATGTGGAGTTCAGAAACCACAAAAAAAAAACGAGGCGTTATCGAAAAGCCTTACGAGTAGACACTAAAAATTAAAACATCTATTTATGAAATTAAAAATTTTATCAGTTACCCTCCTTCTATCCACACTGTTGTTGCAAAAAAACAATATCTATGCTCAAGACGGTTCATTAGATATAACATTCGGAAACAATGGTATCGTAAAAAGTAATATTGGAAGTCCTTACGATGAAATATCATCCATAGCCATACAAAGCGACGGTAAGATTGTGGTTGTAGGAAAAAGCAACCTCAACACGTATTCCGACATTACAATCGCACGATATTTAATTAATGGAACTCTTGACAATAATTTTGGCAACAATGGGTCAACCACTTTTTCTTATTCAAGTTTAGATGATTATGGAGTCGGTATTGTTATTCAAAATGATGGAAAAATGTTAATAGCCGGAACGACCTATGACAGCACAAAAGGAAATCAATCGGCAATTTTAATCCGTTACAACAATAATGGCACCCTTGACAATACATTTGGCAATAATGGTTTTGTAGTAACTTCGATCAATAATTACAATAATATTTGCACATCAATAGCCCTTCAAAGCGATGGCAATATTTTACTTGGAGGGTATACCGAAACATGCGCCGGAGGCTATACGCAAGAGATGTTTGTAATCCGATATCAAAACAACGGCACACTCGACCTTACATTCAATTCCAACGGTATAGCTCTATCAAACTACAATGCGTTTGGTGTAAAAGGTTCTTCGATAGTTATTCAAAGTGATGATAAAATCATTATAGGTGGAAACAGTGTTTCAAACAGCAATGTAAATTTTGCCATTACCCGTTTTAACACCAATGGAAGTCTTGACAATACTTTCAGCCATGATGGCATGGATACTATTTTTATCGGAGGCACCATTGATTACGGAACAAAAGTAGCTTTACAAAATGATGGTCAAATTGTATTAGCCGGTTATAGCCACAATGGCTCCAATACCGATTTTGCTTTGGTTCGTTATAATATACATGGAATTATTGATAGTAGTTTTGGAAACAAGGGTATAGTAACCACCGATATTAGCAATCAAAACAACACCCTATTATCTCTTGCCATTCAAAACGACAATAAAATAATTGCGGCTGGATTCAGCTATAACGGACATGATTATGATTTTACTTTAGCCCGATACAATAACAATGGAACTCTCGACAATTCCTTTGACTCGGATGGCATACTCACAACTGATGTAGAAGGACAAAACGATTTTTGTAGCACCATTGCATTACAAGCTGATGGCAAAATAGTAGTCGCCGGAAGTACTAAAACCCAAACTAATACCGATTTTGTTTTGATAAGATACCTTAACACCGACCCTTCCAATATTAATGAACATAACGACCAAACGTTGATTGCTGAAATTTTTCCGAATCCGGTTAATAATATAATCACCGTAAAACTTAATAATCAATATATTGGATATACTTATTCTATTATAAATATTTTGGGGAAATTAATTAAAAGAGGTTCTTTATCAACCGAAACCATCATACCTGTCAATGACTTACAAAGCGGCATATATTTTCTTCAGGTAGAAGGGCAAAGACAACAAACGGTTAAATTTATCAAGAAATAAATATCCATAATAATCAGCTATTATTCATTTAATCTCTGTCTTCGGTTTTCAAGTTGACAGAGATTTTTTTTAGATAGGTTAATAATTTATTACGTTCAAAACGAAAAGAGATTGTAATTGAATAATAGACAAGATTACCGTTGCTTTTACGAAGTAGTAGCAACATTGTTACATTTCCGGATAAACATAAAAAAAACCTGCCTTAATCAAGGCAGGTTTGAGCGGAAAACGAGACTCGAACTCGCGACCCTAACCT
>CAYZQG010000132.1:542-5069 GCA_964480685.1 uncultured Lentimicrobiaceae bacterium | reverse complement strand
TAAAACACTGTCGGTTTGCGCAAACAAGCTACATCCGGTTTGACAAAGTATTAATAAGCACATTAGGCGTATCGGTGTATTCATCATGCTCGTTATTTTATATTGTAAATCAACGATAACTGAGGACTATATCCCAAAACACTATGGTAATTGGAAGAAAAATCTACGCTAAGCGATTTCATTTTCCATCCAACACCCAACGCATACTCAACATCGGGAAAACTTATTCCTGTTCGTAAATAGAAATGTTCATTCAAGCCATATTCAAAACCCAATCGGTATAAAGGGTTAGTTTCTAAGTCTTTCTCGGCTTCAACCGTTAACATGCATTTTTTAGCAATCGTATAGATTAAACCCAAACGAAATATGGTAGGAATGTATTCTTTGGTATCGTTATAGGTACACATTTTTAATCGAGCAGGATTAAAAACATGAAAGCCAATTCCAAACGATTTGGTAATCTGCCCATACATGCCAATATCAAACGTAAAACCACTGCATTTCCCATAGGTTTCCTCTCCGAAATAATTCAATAAATAATCGAACTTTAAGCCGAAAGCAAACACATTACCAAACGATTTGGCATACGACAACCCGGCATTTAATTCCCCGTAGTTCACATACCCGAAATGTAAAATATGTATGCCAAAAACTCCGTTTTTATCAAAAGGAATCATCACACCGAGGCACGAAGTAGACGTTTCTTTCAATAAAAAACGATTTTCATAATGCAATCCTATACCGATTTTGGCAGAATATGCCATCATGGCAGGATTATTAAAGACAGCAAAAGGATCTTTTAATGCCACCGATGCATGAGCCAACGCAGCACTGCGTGCACCGACTACAAGCGAATAATTTATGGAAAATGCTGATATACTTTTATAAAAAAGTAATATACTCAACAACAACAGCCGAAGACATTCGTTCTTTTTCATAGTTTTTTTTTCAATAATTTCTGAGGCAAAAATAATAAAAAAAATAATTAAAATGAAATAATACGGATATATTTTCGTTTTTTTATTGGTTATTGCAAATAAATATTTTTTAATACAGTATAAAATTTTCATTGACAACAAAATACATTTTTTACCAATAATTAATTAAATTTTCTATCGGAAAATAAAATTTTGGAAAGCTTTTTGATGTGTAAAACGACAATGGTTAAACGTGAAAATTAAAGACAGATAAAACGATGACGAATAATAGATTTGGAGAAGAGATGATTGCCTTAGGAAGTTCGTTGCGAAATTTCGCATATTCATTAACTTCCAATCACGATGATGCAAATGATTTACTTCAAGATACTTTTTTAAAGGCTCTTTTATATAAAGATAAATTTGAAGATGATACGAATTTAAAAGCATGGTTATACACGATTATGCGTAATACATTTATTAACAATTACCGACGTAAAGTCAAATCAAATTCACTAATCTTTCAATCCGAAGACATACAATATCTTCACAACATGGTTTCAAACCGTGCCGATAATGCAGATATGAAACTTTCGGTAAAAGAAATTATACATAATATCGGAAAAATTGAAGAAAATCAACGCATCCCTTTTGAAATGTTTATTGATGGTTACAAATATAAAGAAATTTCAGACCAAATGGATATTTCGATTGGAACCGTAAAAAGCCGTATTTTCTTTACAAGAAAAAAACTTATGAATTCCCTCAAAGGGCACCAATCCAATCAGTAAACCTACCTATAATTGAAATACATCACTTATGAAAAGTAATTACTTTTTTTTTACCCTGATTTTACTTTTTTCATTTTTACATTCTTTTGCTCAATATAAAGTCATAAAAGTCAAAGACTCATTAGCTGATTACCCTGCCGACAAAGGCTTTTTTTATACCTTGCCACAAAATTATTTGATTGTTCATGTTCAAGTTACCAAAACAAACAAATACAAAGGTCCCTTTAGCGATTATGCCGACAAATTGTTAGGATTAAGTGCTATACAAGAAAAACAAACGCTCTATTCCATCAATGATATTACCATTTCGTTGGGATATAAAGCCGATTTATCAGAATTATATTTTGTAAGTTTTCCACGAAAAATAAATAAATCCATTTATTATCAATTTTCAAAAAACGGGTTACTGCTTAATAAACCCAATGCTACAAAGAATGAAGTCATCTCTCCGATTCAAATCCGGTTTTCAGGTCCAAGCAGCAAAGAAAAAGCTCAATTTGAAATGTATAACAACTATTCTATGTACGAAAAAACCGATACTACTTACGAAACCAAATTAGTGGATTCGGCTTATGTGCAAATTCCTACGCTTCATAAACAAATGGTGATTAAAACAAACGATGAAAAAGCCCGTGAAGCATTGGAAGAAATAAAAAGTATCAGAGAAGCACAGTGGCTTTTGTTAACCGGTGACCAAGAAGTGGATTTCAGTAACTTAAATTTTATGATTTCTTCCTTAAAAGAAAAAGAACAGGTGTATCTTTCTTTATTTACCGGTTTTTCGGTTAGCGAAGACATTGAATACGTCTTTTATTTACCGTTACCTAAAAAAGAGGACGTCATTAATATTCCGCTATTCTCCTTTTCTGCCGAAACCGGCATTATGGAACCGACATCCTCAGACTCACTTGTATATTCCGTCAGGTTAACAAACACTCAATCAACCACGCCCATGTATAACTTTTTAACCGCATCTGCCAATCATAACAAAAAACAATTTTCCTCCGGTTTTTGCTATCGTATTCCCGAATATTATGCGGTAAGTTTTTATTTAAATCAAACTGAATTAAAACAAAGCGGCATTCTTCCCATCAACCAATACGGTATCATTAATATGTTACCTATTAATGTAACTTCGTTTGAAATTGACCCCACCACCGGTTCGGTCAACAATGTGCTTTTTAAATAATCCCCCCTATTTTGGATCAAGCATCAAGGTGAAAAATAGTTTATTATTTTTGTAATACGTTAGCTGCCAACGATAGGATTTTATGTTAGCAAAAAAATCACCGGCAGAAGAACCTTTATTTGTATGATCTATTTCCTTATAATACAACATATTCGTTTCTTGTTGAAAATAAAAATCACTTTGTATAAAGTTTGAATCGGCAGTAATAAACTCATTGTTTTTAATCAACGAAATGTATTGACGAATGTTGGTATCCGAATCGGAAAACAAAATATAGTTATCCATTACGGTAAATGCTTTTAATCGCTTTATTTCCGGACACAACTCCAAACGACTCAAGAAAAAATTCGGAATGTCAATCCCTCCTATCATCAAACCTTCGTAATAAGAAGTATCCATTTGATACATATTCTTTTCGTAGGTATTATTCACACAATTGAACAGATGGAATTTTGCTTCCTCCACTTCGTCCGAACGCATTAAAATAAAATTAGCCGCTGTATTGTTTTGCAAGGTAAACGTAATAATCGAATTGGGTTTCATCATCGATAAAAAATCTTCATACGAACCTACTTTGGTCGTATATAAGGAAGTAAGTTTGTTGAAATCGTTGCCGAAAAGGGCAAAAACAGCGGTCGTATGCCGAGGTAATAAGGTATAATAATCGGGAAAAGTTGAACGCTTGCTATAAAAAGGATGCCGATTCGTAGTGCTGTCTAAAATCATATATCCCGATAGAATTATTTTCCCGTTTTTAAAACTCAGGTCTAATGCCGACTGCCGACAAACCGAAAGATAATTCCAACTTATAGGATCCAAAAAAACAGGTTTATTCGTTTTTATATGGTTTTCAAGCACATCATTTTGTATGTAAAGATGAAAAGCCGTATTTCGGTCGGCGGTTTTTATGAGCTGCCCGAAAGATGTGGATGTTTGATTGTCGGCAAGCAACAAATGATTCAACGAAGCGTACATCATTTGTTCGTTCATACTGAAAATAATCAAGCCGTTGTTGTAGGTATAATAGAGCGTTTTTCGCCCGAATGTTGTTTTAAAAACACGGCAATGTTTATACGATAATTTCTCGGTAGGATATGTATGTCCAAAAAAAGCCATGTATTTTTCGATGGCTTTATCGTTTTTTTTACCGATTTCCCATACATATACATACTGCCACTTGGCTAACTTGGAACATAACAAAAGATATAAGGGACAACTTTTTACTATGTCATCCATATAGGGTTGGGATAGCGTTACCGCTACAAACGATTGAACATAGCGTGCGTTTTCGGGTGATAAAAACAAAGACCCGTATGCTTGTCCCGAATGAATGAATGTTTCCAGTTCGGCTACATTATCACATCTTACTACCATCGCAGTTTCGGGACTTACTACCGATAAAACCGTTTTATCTTCCGATTCAAAATACCGATAGGCTTTGATTAAAAAGAACACAGTGCCCGACACTGCCAAAAGCGTAGCCACAAGAGCTAGGATGCGTAAAACGGTTTTCTTATTCGACATTATAAATTAAATTCTTATCATTCAAGTGTTTTTAATGAATTTTCATGCAAAAATACATATTTTTTTTCAATTATTAAAAAGATTTTTCTTTATTTTCAAACACCCT
>CAYZQG010000132.1:0-532 GCA_964480685.1 uncultured Lentimicrobiaceae bacterium | reverse complement strand
TTTGATAAAACTCATCCCATCTTCGCATCGCTCCGTATGAAGCATTCATTAATCTTGGATGAAAAAAGTAAACTAATTTGCTGCGAAAAAAAACATTCACATTATCTTTTGTAACTAATCCCAATCGTGAGCAAACAAATAAAAAACCGTACTTTTTAATCATGGCATATAAATGCTAAAACCACTTCATGGCACATACTCGTAAAGTTTCATACATATAAAACATTATTGTTCTTTTACCGGAGTTCATGTAAAGAGTATACGCTCTACATGGATTCCTTCCTTTTTGGACTTCCTCAGTGGACTACCAATACTAACTTAACCATGAAAAGCAGTGGTAAATGGTGTTGCTCCTATACGTAGTAAAAATGAATTTTAAAATTATTTTAAAAGATTTATTATTATATTAAAATATTAATTATTTTTGCAAAAAAATAAAAGACACCTTTCCTATAAGAAAAGGTGCACAATATATCCTCTAATGGGAGATAGTGTACACCTTTTGGAACTTTGAGGTGCATATATAAACTAG
>CAYZQG010000131.1:0-5130 GCA_964480685.1 uncultured Lentimicrobiaceae bacterium | reverse complement strand
AGTTACTTCCATTGAATTAGTATTTGTTGATTTAACATTGAATTCTCGAAAAGCTTTTAATTGCTTGATTTCTAATAAATCATATCATATAGAACGTTTTGTCTCGGATGTTTTTGCTAAAAAATTAAAAGAAATATTAACACTTACTCACTACGATGTTGTTTGGTTAGAAAGTCTTTTCGTAACACCTTATATTCCATTGATACGCAGGTATTCGAAAGCAAAAATTGTATTACGAGCCCATAATATTGAACATAAAATATGGGAACGCATAGCCCGACAAACAAAACCGTTATTTAAAAAAAGCTATCTTTATATTTTAGCTAAACAGTTAAAAAAATATGAGTTAAAAATTGTCAATGAAACGGATGCGGTAGCAACTATTTCGTCGGTAGATCAAGCCTATTTTAAACTACATGGTGTTACGGTTCCCTTAATTACAATTCCTTTTGGAATAGATGTTAAACGAATAAGCGGGCTTCCCATAACGTCGGATATCGTTAATTTATTTTCGCTTGCATCTATGAATTGGATGCCCAATTTGGAAGGTATGGAATGGTTTTTAAAATCGGTGTGGATGAAAATTCATACTTGTTTTCCCGAAATGAAATTACTTCTTGCCGGACGTCACATGCCCGATTCTTTTCAAGCTATGAATTATCCTCAGGTAGAAATCGTGGGTGAAGTTCCCGATGCAATTGAATTTATGCGATTGAACGGTATTCTTATTGTTCCTTTGTTTTCGGGCAGTGGTATTCGTATTAAAATTATCGAAGCCATGAGTTTAGGAAAAGTAGTTATCACAACTTCCATGGGATTGGAAGGGGTGGATGCTACCCATCAACAGCAAGTGCTTAAAGCCGATACTGCTGAAGAATTTGTTGAAGCGGTGAAATATTGTGTGGCTAATCCGGAAAAAATGAAAGAGATAGGCAAAAATGCTTCCGAATTTATTCGCATCCATCATAGCGATTTTTTAGTCGCCGATAAAATGATGTCGTTTTTAAAACGACTTATGGATGAATAAGTGCCTTTTTTTACTTCCCGAATCTATTAAATAATCGGTATTGTGGGAATGAATTTATCCATGATTTGATAGGCTACATCCAAGGCTTTATACCCATCATTGACCGAAACTTCACAGGGAGTGTTATGTAAAATGCTCTCAATAAACAAACTCAATTCCATTTGAATGGCATTAACATTCGCCTTGGGAGGCGTTTCAATAAAAATACGTTTTTTACCTTTATTGCCACCTAAATCAATAATTAAGGGAAGTAAAGCTTCGTCATCTTGAGGTACAAAATCACGTATCTGCATGATATTTGTTTGTTTTTCAAGAAAATCGATGGTGATATACGCATTTTTCTGAAATATTCTTGTTCGTCGCATATTTTTCATCGAAATACGGCTAGCAGTTAAATTTGCCGTACAACCGTTTTCAAATTCAATACGGGCATTGGCAATGTCGGGGGTATCGCTTACAATGGCAACACCACTGGCACTGATATGTTTTACCGGCGATTTGACCGTATGTAAGATTATATCCAAATCGTGTATCATTAAATCCAATACTACCGATACATCGGTGCCGCGTGGATTAAAACCAGCCAAACGATGGCATTCGATAAACATCGGGTTATGGATATATTTTTTAGCTCCCAGAAAAGCATCGTTAAAACGTTCGACATGACCAATCTGTACTTTTAAGTTTTGAGATTCCGAAAAATCCAATATCTCTTTGGCTTCAACTAAGGTCGCCGTAATGGGCTTTTCAATAAAAACATGTTTGTTCTCTTTTAATGCTTTCATTGCTATTAAGTGATGTGATATTGTTGGCGTAACAATATCTATCGCATCACTCTCTCCTATTAATTTGTCGGCATCTTCAAACGAAGGGATACCATATTTATCCGACACTTCTTTTCTAACATCGGGATTGGGGTCAAAAAAACCGATAATTTGAACATTATCAACATTCTTTAAACAGTTAATATGAATCTTTCCCAGATGACCCGCACCAAAAACTCCTACTTTCATCATTTGTCTTACATTTTTTTTTATTTTTGCAAAAGTAACATTATTTTACATACAAAAGGATAGCAACACAATATATTTATGATAGATAGTTTAAAGGACAAAGGTTTACGGAAGCAAATGGTAGAAGAACTCCAAAAAAAAGGTATTAATGATTCTCGTTTGTTGGAGGTTTTTAATGAAATACCACGACATTTTTTTGTTCCCGAGTCTTTATATGGACATGCTTATGAAGATATACCCTTGCCTATTGCGTGCAAACAAACTATTTCACAGCCTTATACGGTTGCTATCCAAACCCAGTTATTGGAATTAAGTAAAAATAAACGAATTCTTGAAATAGGAACCGGCTCCGGTTATCAAGCGGTTATATTGAAAAAATTAGGTGTTTATGTGTATACCATTGAACGACAAAAATTTATTTTTGAAGAAACTAAAAAAATATTTGAAAATATGGGACTTAACATTGCATGTAAATACGGAGACGGCTACTTAGGATGGAATGAATTTGCTCCTTTCGATGGGATTGTTATCACCTGTGGTGCCGCAGAGGTTCCTCAAAAATTATTGACTCAATTAAAAATCGGTGGTATATTGGTGGCTCCTATTGGAGAAGGTATTCAAACCATGACGAAGATTATTCGTTTGTCTGAACAGGAATATAAAACCAGTCAGCACGGTACGTTTCGTTTTGTCCCGATGATTCAAGATAAAGAATAATTGTTGATCTTTGTATTTGGCTTGCTTATAGCTCACTATCCGGATTTACATCAACCGAATTTTTTTTCCCTTGGTAAGCTAAATAGATCTTTACCACTGTTATTACATCTTTTTCACAATAAGTTTTAATGCGTTCCAATGCTTGGTCTTGCCAATAGCATTCGTTTACCTGACTTCCGTCTATATCGTCTTTGGGTGAATCAATGTCGAAAAGAGTTGCTAAGAGTTCAAGCGAGGTGTAATGTTTGTAATCGCCGAATCGCCATAAGTCCATCGTGTCTAAAAAAGTGGTTTCCCATGGTTTTTTGCCTGAAACATTTAAAATTGCAGGTAGTGAAATCCCTTGAATCAACATCCGCCGACAAATATATGGAAAATCGAATTCTTTGCCGTTGTGGGCACACAAACGGTGATGTTCGCCATTAAAATGTTTTTGTAAAAGGGAGGCAAAATCCGTAAGTAGTTCTTTTTCATTATCACCATAAAACGATTTAATACGTATTTTATCGTTACGCAGATAAGCAACGGAAATACAGATTATTTTTCCGAATTCGGCATAAATTCCGGCACGTCCATAAAGTGTTTCAGGTGTATCGGTTTCGTCTTTTAGTAAACCGGTCGCTTTTTTATTCCATAGTGCTTTCATCCGGGGAGTAAGGGTTTCATAACTTGCCTGTGCAGCTACCGTTTCAATATCTAAAAATAAAATGGATTCGATAGGACTTTTTTTTTTCATAGTTTAGTAGTATTTAAGTAATTATATGAGATTATTTGAAATATGCCAATACTGTTTTTTTAGATCGTACATTTTCACCCATTTCCACATCAACGCGTACATTGGGAGGGAGAAAAATATCAACGCGTGACCCCATTTTAATAATACCGATTTCATCGCCCTGAAGTACTTCAACGCCTTCTTTCGCGTAACAAACAACGCGACGGGCTACCATGCCGGCAATTTGTTTAACCATAATACTTTCTCCATTAGCATGTTCGATAACAGTGCAGGAATGCTCGTTATAATCGGATGATTTTGGATACCAAGCTACCATGTGTTTGCCCGGATAATAATGTACTTTCTTGATGATACCCGAAATAGGGTAGGAGTTTACATGTACATTAAAAGGGGACATAAAAATCGATATTTTTAATCGTTTTTCATGGAAAAATTTATCTTCATCTACTTCTTCCATGACCACAATAGTTCCATCGGCAGGGCAATAAATAATATTATCGTCGTTGGTGATTTTTCGCTTCGGAACTCGAAAAAAACGAACGATAAAATAAAAGAAAAAAATAGCAAAAGCATACATGATAAATTGCGGAATAATCGAATCGGTGTTTGCCGTTATCAAGGCGGAAACAACTACTAATATTGCAAAAACACTGACTATTATGCGATATCCTTCTCTATGTATTCTCATTTTTTAAATTTTTCTTAAATAATTATAGATATATAAAGTAATATAAACGGAATGGAAAACAATATGGAATCAAAACGGTCGAGTACGCCGCCGTGTCCGGGTAAAATATATCCTGAGTCTTTCACGCCCAGTTCTCTTTTAAACATGGATTCAATTAAATCGCCTAAGGTTCCGGTAATTATTACTACGGCTGCCAATCCCATCCACATCAGCGAATTAATAGCATACAATGAAGAAAGAGAAGGAAATAAATATACGAAAAAATAGGATGCGATCAAAGTACAAAGGGCAGCTCCTACAGTGCCTTCCCATGTTTTTTTGGGAGAAATTCGTAAAAACAAGGGATGTTTGCCTATCAAACTGCCTATACAATATGCAAACGTATCGTACGCCCATATTAAAATAAATACGGCTATCAACCCTATATTGCCTTTTTCAATCAGGTTAAAATGATTAATCAAGGCAAACGGAATAACGATGGCTATAATGCCACTTAACGAAGCTGCAACGTAAGTTAATGCCGTTCCTTCTTTCTTGTGAAATAAAGCTATGACCGAAAAAAGTAAAAGAAAAGCAATCAAGGCATACGGGAGTGCTTTTTTTAGCATGGGATTTGTCCATAAAGCCGTATAGCCCACCGTAATATATACAACTAATGCCAATATATAAAATTGATTTCCCAAATGAATGTTTTTTATCTTTAAAAGGTTTTTATATTCGGATAAACCTACTAACGTAAATAAGAAAAAAACATTAAATAAGATTAAAGAATCCTTTACAACGGCAAAAATAACTACTCCAATAAAGAGAATACCTGTGAGCGTTCTTGTCAGTAAATTTTTCATTCTTAATTATAGATACTAATACTTTATCGTTTATAGTTGCAAAAGTATATTTTTTTTTATTTAAAATCATCATTGAACGATAAAATTAAAAGATTCTTCTCTTT
>CAYZQG010000130.1:0-5139 GCA_964480685.1 uncultured Lentimicrobiaceae bacterium | reverse complement strand
ATAACCTTATTTTTATGGGTGAAATATATAATACCGATAAAGGTCTATGGTCCCAAGATTCGTTTAAATATCGCTGCTACATTTCAATCAATGGGGACGATAAACCCATTTCTAACAAATTTTTACGAGAACAAAAATGCAAAAAAACAGATATATATATTCTATTACATTCGTTTGATATAGATAGTTTACCATCGGGCAACTACTTGTTAAACATAGGAGTTTATGCATTAAACGACTCATTAATAGCATTAAAAAATTTATTTTTTCAACGAAGTAATCCGGGTATGGTTAAAGGAACAAACATACAAAATAACGAACACACACAAATAGCCTTAGACACTTTATACTTATATTTGGACTATATTTATGTTATAGCAAACGATGATGAAAAAAGATTTATACGTGAAGCCAAAAAGCATACGTATGAAGAATTAGACGGATTTTTTGCTACCTTTTGGATGAAACGATATCCGTCAAACCCATTACAAGCATGGTATGAATATTACAGAAATGTAATGATTGCCAACAATTCATACTCTTCACTCACTTTTAAAGGATATCAAACCGATAGAGGATATGTTTTCCTAAAATACGGAGCCCCCAGTGAAATCGAAAAATTTCCCTTTACAAAAGAATATTATCCTTATGAAATTTGGTATTATTACAATACTAACAATCAAAATAATATATATTTTATTTTTTATAGTAGGGATTTAGTAACAAATCTTTATCAATTAATTCATTCAACTGCAAAAGACGAATTGTATGATCCTCGTTGGAAATTGATTTTAAAAGCAAAAGATGCTCGACCAATCAGCATAGAAGAAACGGAATAAAACACTCTTTTTTATTTCATAATTTTAACTCGAAAATGCCTTGATTATAATTATTTTTTTCATACTTTTGCACAATAGAAATAAAGTATATTATCAAATTTAAATTTATAAATAAATGACCGAATATTCGTTAAAATACAAAATTGCCGATATTAATCTGGCTGAATGGGGACGGAAAGAGATTGATGTCTCCGAAAAAGAAATGCCCGGATTAATGGCAATTCGTAAAAAATACAGCAAAGAAAAACCACTAAAAGGCATCCGTATAACAGGCTCCCTTCACATGACTATTCAAACTGCCATTCTTATAGAAACGTTAGTTGAATTAGGAGCTGATGTACGTTGGGCAAGTTGTAATATTTTTTCCACACAAGATCATGCAGCAGCAGCTATCGCAGCTAAAGGCATCCCTGTTTTTGCTTGGAAAGGCGAATCGCTCGAAGAATATTGGTGGTGCACAAACCAAGCTCTTGCATTTCCTAACAAAAAAGGGCCACAACTTATAGTGGACGATGGAGGAGATGCTACTTTATTGATTCATAAAGGTTTTGCTTCCGAAAACAACCCAAATCTGCTTAATTCAACACCAAGTTCACACGAAGAGACTATCGTTTTGCAGACTTTAAAAACAATTTATGCCGAAGACCCCGATCGTTGGCACAGAACCGTTGCCGAAATTAAAGGTGTTTCCGAAGAAACCACAACCGGAGTTCATCGCTTATACCAAATGATGGAAAAAGGCGAATTGCTTTTTCCCGCTATAAATGTGAATGATTCGGTTACAAAATCTAAATTCGATAATTTATATGGGTGCCGTGAATCTCTTGCCGACGGAATTAAAAGAGCTACCGACATAATGATAGCAGGCAAAGTTGTCGTTGTTTTAGGTTATGGTGATGTTGGTAAAGGTTGTGCCAAATCTATGCGTTCGTATGGTGCCAGAGTTATAATAACCGAAATAGACCCTATTTGTGCTCTTCAAGCTGCCATGGAAGGATTTGAAGTAAATGTATTGAAAGACACACTCCATGAAGGTAATATTTTTGTAACAACTACCGGAAACAAAGATGTTATTACTGCTCAAGATATGAGTTGTATGCTCGATCAAGCCATTGTGTGCAATATCGGACATTTTGACAACGAAATTCAAGTGGATAAACTTGAAAATTTTCCAGGCATCAAAAAACGAAATATTAAACCTCAAGTGGATGAATACATTTTCCCCGATGGACATTCTATATTTTTATTAGCAGAAGGCCGCTTGGTAAATCTAGGATGTGCAACCGGTCATCCCTCCTTTGTAATGAGTAATTCATTTTCAAATCAAGTACTTGCTCAATTAGACTTATGGAAAAATAATTATCCGATTGGGGTATATCGCTTGTCGAAATACTTGGATGAAGAAGTTGCCCGATTGCATTTAGAAAAAATCGGCGTTAAATTAACCCGTCTTTCTCAGGAACAAGCCGATTATATTGGCGTAAACATCAACGGACCTTATAAAGCCGAACACTATAGATATTAAATAATAAAAAAATATATAAAGGACATTCACTCTTAGTAATGTCCTTTTTTTATGTTTTATTTATTAGCATAAAGTAACAATTTCCATTCCTTTTTCGTTATATAAGCATTAATTAAATTAATATTAATAATATTGGCAAAAAAAAGTATCCAAATCGTGTTAAAATGTGTACTATGGTTGATTATATCCATGGTATCTTTATTGTTGATACTTTGCCTTATTTTCAGTATCCCTTCCGTACAAACGTATGTTGCTCAAAAAGCAGCAAACTACTTATCGGAACAAATGCAAACCGTTGTTTCGATAGATAAACTTCACATTTCTTGGAATTTAGATATAGTTGCCACCCATCTTGTTTTAAAAGACCGTCATGGAAAAAACCTAATTGCAGCCAAATATGCCGAATGCGATTTTCCACAATACGATAAGCTAAAACATCAGTTGACTATCCCTCGTATTTATGCCGAAGATGCAGAGGTGTTTATTGCCCTTTACAAAGGAGAACACTATATTAACATGCGATTCTTTATTGATTATCTTACATCAGAAACTCCATCAAAAAGCACCCTACGTATTTCATTACAAAACTTATGTTTAAAAAATGGTAAATTTACCTTTTATAATGAAAGAAGTTTAGACAAGGATAAAGAAGGTTATTGGAATTATTCTAATATTGTGATTGACAGCATTTATTCCAAAATGGATGAGTTATTAATTATTAACGACAGTCTAAATTTTGGAATTAAAGAATTAAGATGCAAGGAACGCTCCGGCTTTGCAATCAATACATTTAAAGGACATCTTCGCATCAGTAGCACCGGTTTATATTGTCTTAATACTCAATTTACCACACCACATCATTCCAATATTTCGGTGGATTTCGGATTTAAATATCAACGATATTCCGATTATTCCGATTTTATACACAAAATTGCGTTCGACTGCAAATTATATCCCTCCAATCTTTCTTTAATCGATTTGGTTTATTTTGTTCCGGCTTTTAAAGGTATGAATGATAAAATTAAAGTTGAAGCCGAAACTGTTTATGGTTGTTTAGCAGACTTAAATATTGAAAATGCTCAATTAAAAATCAACGAAAACAACTATTTAGAAACGGATGTTAGACTATTGGGATTGCCAAATATAGATTCAACACTTATAAGTGCCAAAATCAACAATTTACGAGCAGAATCAGTTAACATTGAACAATTTAAACTACCTAAAGGCAAAAAAATTCAGCTACCCGATCTTGCAAAAAAATTAACATGGATACAAGCAAATGGCTCCTATATAGGATATTATTATAATTTCTTAGCAAACTTGAATTTCAAAACCGCTTTAGGTAATGGAAGTGTAAAAGACTTATCGTTTAAATCTGAAGAGAAACTAATAAGCTATAATGGAATCTTTAATCTTGAAAACATAGCATTAGACCAAATAACGGATTACAAAGACTTAGGAAGCTGCACAGCTTCAGGTAAAATTTGTGGAAACAACGCGAACATTGATTCCGGATTTATTAAAATAGCATCGTTTGGATATAGAAATAACATTATACATAATATTGAATTAACCGGAGAGCTTCATAACAAAGAACTTACTTTTAGTTTAATAAGTCCTGATAAAAACTTTAATATTGCCATTAATGGAATGATGAATTTCAATCCAAACAAAAAAGAATATTCTTTAACAGCTAATATCGATACGTTGAATTTAAGCAGTTTTCAATTATTCCGAAATGATTCAAATGCAATATTAAGTGCAACAAGTATTATTGCCAATTTAAGGGGAAATACCATAAATGAATTAGAAGGTTACATTGATTTACAAAATCTAAAATACTGCGAAAACAATATAGTTTATCCGCTCCAAGACATTCGACTTAATGTACAGATTGATAATAATAAAACAAAGCATATCCTATTAAATTCAAACGCTTTGCGCATTCAAGCTAATGGTAAATTCATGTATAACGAGCTTATACCTATGTTGCAAAACGAATTAAACAGGTATGTTCCACATGCCATCATTAAAACAGATAGAATCATTTCCGACTCTACGCAAAACATAGATATTCTCGTAAATATGAATAATGCCGTTCCACTTTTTGAACTATTATTTCCTTCCATGATTTTCAAAAAAGGATTTGCATTTAAAGCTCATTTCAACAAAGTTGATAAGGATTTACATTTAACTCTTGCCGTTCCTTCACTTCAAATCAAACAACAAACTTGTAAAGATATTAATATTCAATCCTATAATGTTGATAATTCCATCCTATTAACAGCAACAAGTAGTTCTTTTTGGTTGGCAAACGATACATTACCATTTTTAACAAACATTAACTTACAAACTGAAATAAAAAAAGACACTATCACCTATATGATTATGTCAGACGGACTGCCAACAGGAACGTTAAAAAATATATTTTTCCAAGGGAATGTCGGGTTTACATCTCCTCATGATTTTTTCTTTTTTATAAACAATGGTTCTTTAGTTGTAGATAGCTCTACTTACTTATTTGACCCATCCAATTATGTTTCTTTTAATCCGGATAGCATCACCGTAAAAAACATTGGATTAACTTCCGAAAATAAACGCATTCATTTATCAGGCGCTATTTCTTCCTTACATCCAACCAGTTTAGATTGTGAATTTAATAAAATTAACTTGAATGATTTTGAATTAATATTTAAAAAATATTTTATTTCATTAGGGGGAGAGGCAACAGGGAAAGCTTCAATAGTTAGTAATTTATATGGATTTAATATCTTA
>CAYZQG010000129.1:0-5141 GCA_964480685.1 uncultured Lentimicrobiaceae bacterium | reverse complement strand
TACTTATTTCCATAAAAAGAGATACTTATTCTATGGAAAAAAATGGCAGAATTCCCATAATTAGAGAATTTGATAGCAAACCCGATACTTTTAGGAATTAATTAGAATCTCCATAAAATCAAGATTCTTACATTGAAAATTAATGTAACCATTCTTTATGCTAATTAAATTTGTGTAAAAAATTCTAATCCCATACTTATCAAAATGAAAAAAATAATTTTTGTTTCCGTCCTTGCCATAGTATACATTTTAATCCTTTCGGCTTGTAATACCTACGAACGATGTCCTGCTTACACAGACTTGCAAATCGAAGCAACACATAATAATAACGTTTAATTGATTTATTTGCTTAATGTCTTATCATTTCGCACTATGAAAAAGACATTTCTTTTATTAGTGTTTTTTTATGCATGTTATATTCCTATAAATGCACAAGATATTGGTGTTGGCGACCCCGACATTTTGTCTGTTCGTAAAAAAGAATGGGATGTATATGCCACTATTCATACCAATGGATTCGGTTTAGGTGCACGTATAGGCAAACAAAACACTATTCATTTACGATCGGGAATGGATATGGAATTTACCTATTTCCAAGATTTAAAAGAACAACGAGGAAAAACAAGCTATACCGTTAGCGATAATGAAAACAAAAGTTTTGTTTTCGGAAAATTAAATAATTTCTTTCAACTACGTGTAGGTTATGGATTAACACGCATAATCAACACAAAGCCTTATTGGGAAGGCATGAGTACGGGATATTTTCTATATGGAGGAGCTTCCTTGGGTTTTAGTGTTCCGGTATATTTAAAAATTATTCGCATTATTGATACGGCACACTATGAAATTGTTAGTGAACGCTATGACCCCTCTATACATGATTTATCGAACATCTATGGTGGAGCTTCCTTTTCGGAAGGTTTATCGAAAATCACATTACACCCCGGCATTTATATGAAAACCGGATTTTCTTTCGATTTTAGTTCCGATGATGCTAATATTCTGGCATTGGATTTCGGTGTTGCCTTGGATGCTTATTACCCTCCGGTAAAAATAATGGCTTTTACTGCTGATAAATATCTCTTTATAACCGGATTTCTTACTTTCCATTTTGGCAAACGCTTAACTAATTACGAGTAAACAAACCATGAAATTTTCATCCTTTTATTTCTATCTTTTCCTATTATCGTGCTTTACTTTTATTAATCCTTTATCAGGAAACGCACAACATAAACCGCAAGGCAAACGAATTCAATGCTCGGCAAATCTCCTTACTTACGATGCAGCTACCAATCCCGATGTACAAATTCTGACTGGAAATGTGGTTTTTACGCACGAAGGTGCCGTTTGCTATGCCGACACCGCTTTTTACAATGAAAAAACAAACATAATCGAAGCCTTTGGAAAAGAACTTATTATACATATCAACGACACCATTCACTTGTACGGGAAATATCTTAATTACGACGGAAACACAAAAATACTTAGCATAGAAAAAGACGTAATCCTTTCCGATGAATACAGCATTTTATATACCGATAGACTTACCTACGTACGCAACGAAAATTTCGGATTTTACGACCATCACGGTA
Organism: uncultured Lentimicrobiaceae bacterium; assembly: GCA_964480685.1. GTDB lineage: Bacteria > Bacteroidota > Bacteroidia > Bacteroidales > WCHB1-69 > UBA5266. The sequence continues at coordinate 3,549 of CAYZQG010000129.1, read as the reverse complement.
AAATTGTCAACGACAGCAATACCCTTGTAAGTGAACAAGGTTGGTATTATACCGATACAAAAGATGTTTATTTTAAAAAAAATGTAGTTCTTACTACCCCCGATTATAAAGTTACCACCGATACTCTGAAATACAATACACAACGAAAAACAGCCTATTTTTTATGCCCTACTTACATCGTTTCGGATCAGAGTACTATTTATTGCGAAAGTGGCTGGTATGATACTGAAAAGGATGTCTATCAATTTGAAAAAAAAGCCAAAATTAAAACCGAAACTCAATACATTAAAGCCGATTTAATTTGGTATGACCGACAAAACAACAAGGCAAAAGCATATCGAAATATTTCTATTTTCGACTCGGTCGAAAATGTTCTTGTACTGGGTCGTTATGCCGAATACAACCAACCCAATGGCTTTACCTTTGTAACCGATAGTGCCGTTGCAATTTTAATTGACGGCAAAGACAGTTTGTATATTCACGCCGATACGTTATGGGCAAAAATGGATAGTTCTCAACATGTTGAATACATTTCGGCTCATCACAAAGTGTTGTTTTATCGCAACGACATGCAAGGCTCTTGCGATTCGTTGGTTTATACCGCTATCGATTCGGTGATAAGCATGTATCGCAGTCCCTTGGTTTGGTTTAACAAAAACCAAAGCCTCGCCGACACCATTCGACTCTTTATCAAAAACAAAACGATAAAAGAAATGCACTTAATAAAAAATTCATTTATCGTTGAAGATGTTTTTAATGAGAAGAAATTCAATCAGATAAAAGGAGTAAACATGTTTATTTATTTTATCGACAATCAAATAGACCATGTTTTTGTGGATGCAGAAGCCGAATGTATTTATTATGTTTTTGATGAAAAGAATGCACTCATCGGAATCAACAGCTCCGTATCGAAACAAATGCGTATCAATTTCTCCGAAAATGAAGTATCAACCATCACATTGTATGAAAAAGTAAAAGGCGATTTATCGCCCGAAGCCGACAAACCAAACCCATTTCTCACCGATTTTATTTGGTTAAACCGCTATCGCCCTAAAAACAAATATGATATTTTTATGCAAGATTTCTACAAACCCGAATTAAAAAAACAAGAAGAAAATTACGAAGATTAAAACATGAACGAACCTATACTCGAAATAAAAAATCTCACTATCAGTTTTCCTACCGAAACCGACTATGTAAAAGCCGTAAAGAATCTGTCGTTTTCGCTTCAAAAAGGAAAAACCGTAGGTATTGTAGGAGAATCGGGCTCAGGAAAATCAATTACGGCGTTAAGTATCATGCGATTATTAGAAGGTGCCGATTATTCGGGAGAAATTCTTTTACATACCGATTCCGCTAGACAAAATTTATTAAAACTAAACAACAAACACATGCGACGATTTAGAGGAAATCGTATCGCCATGATTTTTCAAGAACCCATGACATCACTCAACCCCTCGATGCGATGTGGGGATCAAATCTTGGAGTCGTTGCAGCTGCATCTTGGAATGAATCAAACCCAAGCCCGTAAACGCACTTTGGAACTACTCGAAGAAGTTCGCCTGCCCAATCCCGAAAAAATCTTTTCCGCATATCCTCATGAAATATCGGGAGGTCAAAAACAACGTGTAATGATTGCAATGGCGATCAGTTGCAAACCCGATATTTTAATTGCCGATGAACCCACTACCGCTTTGGATGTTACCGTACAACAAAATATATTGGATTTATTGCTTGATTTACAAACCAACTATAAAATCAGCATCATTTTCATTACCCATGATTTGGGTGTAGTGGCAAAAATCGCTCATTCGGTTGTGGTGATGTATAAAGGTGAAAAAGTAGAAGAAGGCGACATTAAACACCTCTTTACTCATGCTCAACATCCTTACACACAAGGATTGTTAGCATGCCGCGTGCCTTTCGACAAACGAGTTAAAAATCTGCCTACCATCCATGATTTTTTAGACTCACCGAAACCTTTTCCGGAAGAAATACTTATTTCGCCTACCCAATGGAAAGCACAAAGTGATAAACTATGTACAACAGCACCTATTTTAGAAGTAAACGATTTAACAAAAAAATACCCTCTTCCCAAAAAACTCGGTAAAAAAAGAGATTATTTTTACGCTTTAGACAGCATCAGTTTCAAACTCTATGAAGGTGAGACCTTGGGTTTGGTAGGCGAATCGGGATGCGGAAAAACAACATTGGGAAGAAGCCTCCTGCGATTGGTTGAAACTCAAAGCGGCAATATTATCTACGAAGGACAAAATATTGCCGAATTCAATGCCTCTCAAATGCGACCCCTTCGTAAAGACTTGCAAATTATTTTTCAAGACCCTTATGCTTCTCTCAACCCCCGTTATACGATTGGAATGACTATCATGGAACCGATGAAACTTCACCACATTGGCAACAACGACAAGGATAGAAAAGACAAGGTTATGGAATTACTCCAACGTGTTAATCTTGAAGAAAAACATTTTTACCATTATCCACATGAATTTTCGGGCGGACAACGACAACGCATTTGTATTGCTCGAGCCTTGGCATTGCATCCAAAAATTATTGTTTGCGATGAATCGGTATCTGCTTTAGATGTCTCGGTTCAAGCTCAAGTACTAAATTTACTCAACACCTTAAAAGAAGCATTTAAATTCACTTACCTCTTTATTTCTCACGATCTTTCGGTTGTTAAATTTATGTCACATCGAATAATGGTTATGAAAAACGGAAAAATTGAAGAAATCAATACCGCAGATGAACTGTATAATAACCCAAAATCGGCTTATACTAAACAACTTATAAATGCTATTCCAAGAATCGAATTTGACATTTAAAGTTTATACTCTTTTTGTAAATTTATTTTTATTCTCTTTTTCATAATTTTTAAACGAAACATTAAACATTTCCGTTTAATTATTGTTTTGATAATCGAAACCCAATTTTTTAACACCTAAAAGAAATTTTAAAAAGATAACATTATTCATTTTAAACGAAAAAGAAACATGAAAAAATTGAAAGGAAATTTTCTTTTAATACTGTTTTTCAGCATTCTAATTATCCCTATAAGTTGTGCACAACAAAATCAACAATCGGGCGGCGCTCACTATGTTGACCTAACTACTGCTGCCGAAAAAACTATTAATGCCGTGGTTCACATCAATTCCGAAATGCTACAAAAACACAGCATGTGGGATTATTTTTTTCAAGATCCTTTCTTCAATTTCTTTGATTTCGGTCCTCAACAGCAACAACGAATGTATCAAGCTTACGGTTCCGGTGTTATCATCAGTGAAGACGGTTATATAGTTACCAACAATCACGTTGTTGAAGGAGCACAAAACATAACCGTTACCCTCAATGATAAACGAAAATTTACCGCCACCATCGTAGGCACCGATGCTCAATGCGATCTTGCCGTACTTAAAATTGATGCAACTCCGTTAAATGCCCTCTCGTATGCCAATTCGGATGACGTACGTATCGGGGAATGGGTATTGGCAGTTGGAAATCCATATAACCTTAATTCAACCGTAACTGCCG
>CAYZQG010000128.1:0-5222 GCA_964480685.1 uncultured Lentimicrobiaceae bacterium | reverse complement strand
CCTCTGTGTGCTTCGTCAATACTTAGCATATAGCTTGTTTGTCCTTGTTCCAAGTGTAACCATTTGGCATCTAAAATAGTATCATTGGAAATGACTTGAAAATAAATGTTTGCCGAAGGTAAATAGCTACCTATGAATACCGTGATTTTATCGCCTACGGCTGCTGTTGTTTGTGCTGAGTGTAGCCATAAGGCTTTGTAAGCGACACATTTCTTCCCTTTTTCATTGTACACAAAAAAGTATCTTTCTGTTTTTACTTCTTGATTATAGCTGTCTTTGGCACGAACAATTATTTTATAATAGCCTTCTTTAAACGTTTTTATGTTTGGAATTTCCATCGCGTACTTTCCGTTTGTTTCATGGGTAACACTGTATTTCTCTTCCGTTTCTTTCCATTTTGTTATATCGTTTTCATCGCTTAATGCCAAATACGGGAAACGGTTTTTTAAGTGAGGGGATTCAATCAAGCCTATACCTTTATACCATTCGGGTTTATCGTGCAGGAAACGTTTGGGCATTTCCAATGCGTAGATTTTACATTCAAACGTCGTTGTCTGAGGTACTCCGTTCAGATTGGTAGTTTGTATTTCCAAAGCGGGAACGGGTTTATCCATTGATACGGCTTGGGGAAAATCAAGGTATATCAACATGCTTTTGGCTGCGACGGACACAAAGGAAGTGGCACTGTGGGTTTCCCCGTTTATATCGATAACATCCACATATAGGGTATAAGAATAAATGGGATTGTAGCGATTAATGCTTTTATCTTCTTCGGCAATGAAATCAAAAGAGAACTTGCCTTCAGCATCGGTAATACTATTACCTTGTACTATTTCCCGAGAAGGAGAAGAAGGTTGCGTTCTCCACCAATACCAATAAGAGAATTGCGATTCACGAACAACGCGGTAGTTAACGGTAGCACCATCGATGGGATAGCCCGAATAAGCCGTTGCTTTACCAGTAATGTTCAGTTTTTCATTTAATTTATAACTTCCTTTGGGAGCATCAATCACTACTTCAAACTGCGGACGTTTGTATTCTTCGACCGCAATGCGATGATTTTTGTTTAAGCAACGGATGGTAAAATTACCGCTTAATCCGTCTGTCGGAATTTCAAAAGAGCTGGCAAAAGAGCCGTATTCATTGGTTTTAAGGCTTAGCGTTTGTATTTTCTGCCCGTTGGCATCGTGAAAGTTGATTTCTATTTCTTTATCTGTAACGATACGATTGGTTTTATAGCCGGACTCAATAACAATGCCTTTAAAATAAACCGTTTGCCCCGGACGATATATCGCCCTATCGGTAAACAGATACGCATTTGTATAGGGCTCATAGTCGGTTTTGTTTCTATAGTAGTAATTATACGCGTTTTCTTTAAAGCTACCTTCTTCATTGTTTATTTCTATCACAAATTGTAGATAATATTGAGAACTTTCTAAAATGGAAACCATTCCATTTTCATCGGTTTTCTGTGTTTGCTTGTTGTATTTCGTTGTGTTGTTATCTTTTTCATAATAGCTTGTTACTTCCATATTTTTAAAGGGAGCTCCGGTTTTTCTGTTTATCACAACGAATTCCGTTTGATAGGTATTATCCATAGTATCCATTGGCTTTTTATGTTCTAAGACATTGATATTGCTAACATCAATAAATTGATTACTATATCCTAAGGTATTTGTTGTATCAAAATTCGTTAATGAAACCAAAAATACATAACTACCTATCGGTAAAGCGGGCAAACTGTTTTCGGTGAACATTGTTTGGAAATCCGCTTCGTCTTTTAGCTCTTGGTTCCATTCTTTGATGTATTTCATGGAAATTAATTTTTCATACAATTCCGATTCTTTCCACCTAAATTGTTGATATTGGGCGTATGAAATGGGAATGATACGGCAATAGATGCGGGAGGTATTTTTGTGTTCATATCGGTAGTAATTTTCCTGATTCGGAATTAAAACATTATCAATTTGGATACTGATATTTTTACTACGGATATCATCTATTTGTACGCTTGCATTGTTTGCTGTTATGGATTGGGGGGCAGCGGCAATGGCTTTTTCGTACCACGAAAGGGCTGTTTTATAGTCCCATTGGTATTCGGAAGCGTTTTCCGGGTCGTATTTTCCTGCTTGTGTTTTATAATAGTCGCCCAAGGAATAACAAATGTCTTCGTAGCCGGCTTTGTTTCTATAATTTTTCTCCAAATTTTCCAAGGACAGTAAATACAAAGCCTCCCGATTATCAAGGGAAATATTATCATAAACGTATTGGAGGCGATGCAAAGAAATATCTATCAATGCCAAAGTATTTTCTGATTGCAGATGAAAACGTGTCAGTTCCTGCATCAGTCGGAGGGTGTAAAAGGGGAAAGACAAGGAATCGGGACTTGTAATTGTCAATTCAACGAAAGGGGCATTCTCGCTCAGAAAGGCTGCATTGTTGAGGTTGAAAGCATGCATGGGAACAGGCATCGAATATAATTTTTCGGATAAAAATTCCAAAGCGCGATGAACGAGCATATCATAGACTGTTGGACGATATTCCACCGATTTATCGGCATCCGTTAAAAGTATTTTATAAACATCGATGGGTTGTTGTTGCAGCAATTCTTTATTTTCGACAGACTTTGAATAATGATACACTATCTCAGCTATCAGCGTTTGAACATCCCAGGTATTGAAATCTTTGTTTTTTTCTCCTTCTACTTTGGTGCGTTGTATGATAGTATATTGATTTTCGTGATAAAAGGAAGTTAGCAAATTAGCCATACAACTGTGCCATATCGCTTGATTGACACCGGTCTGTGTTTTTATTTGTTCCATGATACACCTATAAGCGGTATCATAGAAATTATCTTCTCTGGGTTCGACTTTTTCTTTTAAGTTTTTCAGAATGTCGTGAATTTCTTTCGGTGTTTGTTGAGCTTTGGCAAAGAAGCTGAAGGCAATCAGTAAAACAACAACTATTTTTTTCATAAAAAAGAGATTTTATAATTTCATTTTGCAAAGGTAATAAAAAAGCCGACAACAAAAAGCTGTCGGCAAATTATTATTTTTATAAATTAAATGTGTGTTATCCTATTTGTTTACTTATTTTCTTGTAATCTTTATCGTCAAGTATACGAATTTCGCCGGTATTGCCGTCAAGTGAAAGATAATCGCCTGTTTTGATGTGTTTTGTTGCAAAAGGAATATTGGCGATTAAGGGCAAGGAATATTCGCGAGCCACCACGGCACCGTGTGATAAAGCGGAGCCGACTTCGGTAATTAAACCGTTGATTAAGCAATAATAAGGGGACCAACCGATGTCGGTAAAAACGGAGACCATGATTTCACCTTTTTTTAATTGTTTAGCATCTTCGATATTTTTAACAATTCTGGCTTTCCCGTATGCAATACCTCTACTAATGGGCACTCCTTTAAATACTTTCGAATTGCTTTGGGAAGTATTTTCTTCAATCGGTTCGGGACAACCTAACGATACTTCGGGAAAAACATAAAGTTTTTGCTCTTCAAGTAATCTTCTTCTTGCCAAGGCTTTTTTATTTAAAGAGGTGTCTTTATCTTTTATCAATGTACCGATTTCTTGATGGGTTAAAAAGAAAATGCAATCTTCGTCGGCAAGCAATTGTTGTTCCACTAACTGTTTGGCTAACGAACGGTATTCTTTTTTAAATTTATCAATTACTTTAATCATCATAGATTTGGAGTATTCTCTTGCTTTTACTCCGTAACGTGCTTGATCAATTAGATATTTGATAACAGCCGCTTTTACCGGATTGTAATCGGTAAGTAAGGCTTCCAATTGAACTTTCCATTTGTATTTATTGGTTTCCGTTTCCTGTCCACCGGTAGAGATGACCATTTTTAAGTAGTTGGCAAGCATAAGTTTATCGTCTTCCCATGAACGACTTCTCATTTCGGCTTCTCGGATGGCGCGATGACCGTGTCGTTCTAAGAAATACTGATAGGCTTTTTTGGATTTTAAGCCGCAATGTTCTAAATAAATCATTAATTCTTCGGCAGATAATTCGGTAATATCTGGTTTTTCTTCGAGCAAAGCACGGGCTATTTCGCGTAAGGAACGAAGAATATCAACGCTTTCGATTTCTTCAATATTTTCAAGAACGCCGGCAATGCGGGATTTTAATTCTTCCTTATCACTAAAATCTTTTTCGAGCATAATATGCAAGCCGCTACTCATACTTCCGGAGTAAGATGATGTGATGTAGTGATAATACAGTGCCCAATACATGCGATCCATTTTTTGTTCAATTTGTGCATATTGGTCTTCTATAGAGTGAGTTTCGTGAAATTGCAATTGATCGGCGATTTCTTTTATTTTTCTCTTAGCCTTTTTCTTAGAGTATAAAAGAGTAACATATCTGATAAAATTTCTGAATTTAATAAAAAAGTTGGCATCGGGAATATCTACATCGGGCATATCCGGCAAGGGTTTACCGCAAAGGGATAAATCAGCTCCTTCTTTTCCGGCAGCTAATAATTTCTTTCCGAGATAATAAATGGATGACAAGTTAATAAATAAGTGATTTTTATAACTGGCAATACAGGATGTTTCGGGAATAGCTTCCATATTGGGATAAACGCCTATATTAACAAACATACGTCGCATACCCCAGTCAATGCTGTAAACACTGGTCGAAAGACTGAGCGGAGTAACGGCACCGGGAAGCATTTCGCCTACATTACAGCGTGTTATTACTTGTTTTTCGACGTTTAATTTGCAATTAAATTCATCTACTGTCGGCACATCGTTGGTGGTAATCGGTCGGGCTTGCAACCAATAAAGTTGCCCATTGCTGTGTATAGCCCATTCGCAATCCAATTCAAAACCCAAACTTAGTTTGGCTTTCATCATATCTTCACAAATGGATTTAAGCTCGGATGCGGATAAGGTAGTTTCTTTATTAATGGCATTTTCGTAAACTGCATTGTTTTTTATATCGTTAGAAGGGATACGATACTGATCGGCAGCCATGGTTCCATTGACTAAATTTTCACCCCAGCCTTTGACAGCTTCTACCAAACAATGGTAGGATTTTCCCATCGGGTCAGTACTGAAACTTACACCGGCTTTGTCGGCATTGATAAATTCCTGTACAATAACCGTCATTTGAGAAGGACGTTTGTGTAGAAAAACACCGGCGTAACTTTGTGCCGTAGTGTTTTGTAAAGAAGCTAAGCAATCGTTAATCGCTTTTT
>CAYZQG010000127.1:0-5232 GCA_964480685.1 uncultured Lentimicrobiaceae bacterium | reverse complement strand
TAAAATTTGTGGCGTGTGATAGTGATAAAGCCCGCAAAACGGCTACTGGGCATAGCTGCGACACGTTATACCACAAAAGAAGGATACACTCCTTCTTTTTTTATTTTAATATTTTGATTAAAATATACTATTCCTTCACAAACCGCTTAGTTACCGTACCGGTTTCGGTTTCGATTTTCAGGAAATAGATACCTTTTTGCAAATCACTAATATCTAATGTCGTACTCGTTGCATTTACGGGAAATCGTTTCACTTCCTTGCCCATACTATCATAAACTTGCCCACTTTTCATTGTAAATTTTTCATTTTCAATGGTTAATTGATCGGTGGCAGGATTGGGAAACAAAGTGATGTGATTGTCGGTTTCGGAAGATTCGTTAACACCTATCATTCCTGAAGTATAGGTTAAACTCCATCCGTCAAAAGTAGTTTGCTCATCGGTAGTGAAAACAAAGAATAATGTATTGGTATTAAATGTAAAACTTGTATCGCCTAAATTTCCTGAGAGACTTACTAACAGGTCTTTATTGGTGGAAGCATAATCATACACATATAAAAAGTCTTTGTCTTTTTCGGTTTCAAATTTGGTGAAATGCAAAGTAATGGAAGCGGCATTATTGATTTTCAATCGTTTTTTACAATCGGTAAAACTATTGTATTTTTTTGTTCCACTTCCATCTTCCATTTTTCCGCTTGCCGTAGTTATTAATTGAACAGGAGAACAATACGTTGGAATAGAGCAAGCATAATAGGCATAAAAACCGTCTTTTGTCAATCCGCTACCCGAAACCAAGCGTACGGTAATTTGATTTCCATATAGGGTTACATTCATGTTTGCCGAATCGTTTGTAATAACGGTATCGTTTATATTTGCATCGTTGAAGGAAAGGAACAAAGTGTCGTTTTCAGCAATTTGATATTGAATATAAAAATCAATTTTTTGAATACTGTCCAAATCGGGTTGTACAATCCAGGTATAATCCATATTATTGGCATAATTTTCTATACGTCCGCTACCGTCTTCAAACGAGCCCGATTCGTCGGTGAGAATTTTTGTTCCGGTAATAAGTTTTTGCGGATATGTATATAAAGCCGTATCGGGATACGCATGGATAATAATTTCTTGCGCTAAATTAAAATTATTTCCTCCGGGAGATAAGGCATTGGTATAGTAATAACCATCCGCATAGCCGTCCCAACCAAAATTAAAGTGATAATAGTAATTGGTATCTATGCGTTTATACCCATCGCACACAAACGCATGTCCCATCGTATCGGGCACACTCCAACCTGCATAGTACAAGGGTATTTTTTTATTTAAATGCGAAACAATTAAACTATCCCAACTAAGAGTGCATGTATCTCTAAACACGTATGAAGTAGATGGATCAAATTTAAAATAAGTTCGCATAGCATAAGCTGCTTTATGATTGTACATTCCTGAAGAATTGGCTCCATAAACCATGTCAACGGCTACTCCGCAATGATGAATTAACAATGCCGCTGCCGTATTGATATTTTTCGGAGCATCGGTCATTGCCGAATAATCATAGACGGCATTTCCAAAATCGGCAGAAATATTTCCATACGTAGCATGGTTGTAAGAATAGGTACCCGTACCACTTTCCGGAAAACGAAAATAATACATCAACTGAGCCATGGCGGTTGCCACACAGCCTGTTACTGCACGTCCATTGGTTCCGTCTTCATCTTTCGGACAATAATAATTATATTCCATACCTTGTCCCCATTTTGAAGTCAACAAGGGTGAAACAAAGGCTATATCGTTATCAAAATCTTTTCTGTTTCTTAAAAGTTCATTCCATGCATATAAGGTAGATAACGAAGCCGTTTGATTCGATGATTTTAAAATATGAATCTGATTTTCATAATTTTCCAACCACATCTTAACCGGTTCAATAATAGTTGCTTGATCAAAAATATTGTTATCGGAAAAAGCCAAAACGGGAATACAACGTTTATCGGCAGCAATGATTACAAATGATTCGGAAGAATTGAAAACATAAAACATCGTATCATGATCATATTTGGCAATGTATGAACAGTTTACAAGCGATTTTTGTTGTTTGGAGAAAAAGTTTTGTGCCGCAGTTTGAGCTTCTTTATAGGTAACTTGTTGAGCATGTGCAATTCCTACAACAGCAATAATTCCCAATAAAATAAATAGTCGTTTCATAATGAATAATATTATCGATTAAAAGAATGTACAAAAGTAATAAAATATTACATACTATGATAAGCTGATGTCATAATTGTTTTGTCAATTATATATTCAAATCACTTCGGCAACGGTAAAAGCACTTCCTCCTACAAAAACTATGTCCTTTTCACCGGCATTTTTCTTAGCTGCTGAGAAAGCAGCTCTTACGCTTTGATAGCAGTTTCCGTTTAGTTCAAATTGTTTAGCCTTATTTTTTAAAATACTTGTTTGTAACCCTCTGGGAATATTCGCTTTGCAAAAATAATACATGGCATCTTTGGGCAAAAGAGCCAACATTTTATCAATATCTTTATCGTTGACAACACCTAAAACAATATGTAATTTTTTATAGGATAATAATTTTAATTGATTCATATTCATTCTAATACCGGCTTCATTATGTCCTATATCGGCAATGCACAACGGATTAGTTTGTAATCGTTGCCATCTGCCTTTCAAAGCAGTATGTTGAATACAAGTTCGTATTCCTTTCTTTAAATCACGCTGTGTAAGATTCCATGGTTGAGCTAAAATATCAAAAGCGGCGACAATGGCAGCAAAATTTTTTTCTTGATAAACCCCCGTTAAAGGAGAGACCAAATTAGAAAGATATAATTCGCTATTTTTATAAACATCAAATGCCATTAACGGATTGTTTTTTCGTTGAAATCGTTTTACATTTTTTACAATATACTGTTTATCGGCAAAAGAAATCGGAGCATTACATTGATTTGCTATTTCGCAAAAAACATTCTCGGTTTCAGGATGGGTTTCTCCTATTAAAACGGGGATATTTTGTTTAATAATTCCGGCTTTCTCTTTGGCAATCTCGGGCAAGGTATTTCCAAGAAATTGAACATGATCATAATCAATATTGGTAATTATCGACAAATCGGGACATAATACGTTGGTAGAATCCAATCTTCCGCCCATACCCACTTCAACGACAGCAATATCTACCTTTTTATCAGCAAAATATTGAAATGCCATTGCAACTGTCATTTCAAAAAAAGAAGGTTGTATTTTTTTGAAAGCATCCATATTATTTTCAACGAATGCGGATATAAAGTTTTTATCAATCATTATTCCGTTGATGCGGATACGTTCTCTAAATGTTTTTAAATGAGGAGAAGTATATAAACCAACCACATAACCGGCTTCTTGTAAAATGGATGCCAAATTATGCGATACCGAACCTTTGCCATTGGTTCCTGCAATATGAATGGCACGGAATGAATGTTGTGGATTTTTTAAATGATTTAAAAGGGTAATGGTATTATTCAAATCGGCTTTGTAAGCAGCCGCACCAATACGTTGATACATAGGAAGGCTTTTATACAAAAAGCCGATGCATTCCTTATAGGTCATGATTATTGGATTTCGAATCTATAGCTAATTCTCCCTTTTTCTTCGGCAAAAGCATCTGCCTTTGATTTGAATTTCGATTCTTTAGCAGCACGTTCGCACTCTCGCCAAACATCGCTATCGGTAATGGTAGTCCCTTTTACGCCTGCTTTGGCATAGATAACATTCCCATTTCTATCGGCTCTAAATTCGACAACGACAACCCCTTCAAGATTATTTTTGGATTTTGGAAACGCTTTTTTAACAACCGGTCGGCCATCTAACCAAAAATCGCCTTCACCAATACCCTGACCGGAACCAATTCCACCACCGCTTCCACTTCCTTCACCGGGACCGATACCACTTCCTTTTCCGATACCTTGTCCGGTGCCTTCTCCTCCGCTACCCTGTTGTGTCCTTTTAGTAAACATAGCACGTTGATTAACAGCTTGTGCCGGTTCTGATTTTGTTTGTACTTCCTTGCCGGAAGGTACGGCAGTTGTGGCATCGGTTCGTTGCGTTGAAATTCGTTGAGCAGTTTGTGAAGTAGCCTTTGTTGTAGATACTTTATCTTGGCTACCGCTGCTTCCACCGCCACCCCCGCCACTCATATCCACTTCAATCCCATATTCGGGAGGAGGAGGAACTTGATGTGTTAATCCAAGAAATACAAAGCAAACAAACATTAAAACATAAACTACTGCAACCGAAACAACAGCAATAATTTTATGTTTCTTTTCCTGTTTATTTTCCAACATTTCTCTGTAATTAGCCATTGTATAAATTATTTATCTTTAACTGATGTTGCCAATATTACTTTATGTTGACGTTTATATGTATCGTTGACTGCATTAACCGCATCAATAACATTAACAATATTTTGGACGGGAACACTTTTATCGGCACGCACAACTACGGTTGCATCTTCGTTAAATTTTGATAAGCGTTCATTAATTGCCGAAGGTAAAAGTTCTTCATCAACCGCCATTAAATCTTTCCCTTCTTTGATAGCATATTCCAGATTTTCATCTATATATACTTCAAAGTTCTGTTTTGCCATTACTTTGCTCGTACTTTGAGGCAATAATAATTTTATCGCATTCGGGCTTACCATGGTAGATGTTATCATAAAAAATATCAACAACAGAAAAACCATATCTGCCTGAGTAGATATATTAAATTCAACTATACGTTTATTTTGTGTTTTTATACCCATGATTCTGATTATTTAACGGGTTCATGTAATAAATCCATGAATTCGGTAGCTTTTCCTTCGAGTAAAACAACTACCCTGCTGACTTTAGCTACTAAAATATTGTAAAAAAGATAACCAAAAATACCGACAATTAATCCACTGGCTGTTGTAATCAAAGCGGTGTAAATTCCACTTGCCAAATCTGCTATTTCTAAATTACTTCCACTATTTGCCATGCTATGAAAAGCAACGATCATTCCGGTTACGGTTCCCAAAAAGCCAAGCATGGGGGCTAAGGCAGATAACGTTGCCATAAGACTTAATCCTTTTTCTAAACGGGCTACTTCCAATTGACCCACATTATTTATGGTTTCATTGATATCGTTTAAAGGTTTACCTAAACGAGTAAGTCCTTTTTCAATCATTCTAGCCAAGGGGTATTCGTATTTTTACATAAAGACAAGGCAGAATC
>CAYZQG010000126.1:0-5317 GCA_964480685.1 uncultured Lentimicrobiaceae bacterium | reverse complement strand
TTTAAAATCCTCGTTGTGTTCGTGGGGCACTTGAAATAACAGCAGTACGCGGACGGGTGGATGTCTTTTGCGGTTGGGTGGAGGAGGTGTGCGTCTTAGTGGTAATTGTTGTCTTTGATGAAGCGGTTTTTTGTGTCTTTACGCTTGGTGTACTTGCTGTCGGCTGACTTGATTTCGGAACGTTTACCTGTACGGGTTTTTCTGTTTTCTCTTCGGGAGGAGGGGTGTAGGTGGTTTTTTTATAATGGGTCATGGAATTAACACGATTTATTTTTGATGATAAATTATGTCCTCCGGTAGTATAAAAATCATTAAAGGTGATGATTACGGAAGGGGTTTTGACATAAGGAGCCGAAGAGGTACTTAAATGAGTTACATAATAATTTTTAAAGTCGTTTAAATCTATATTTAATGTATATAAATTGCTTTTATTTATGCTGTTAAGTAAATGATTAACTTTTCTGCTTTGCAACATAAGCAGGTATGTTTCTTTATTATATATCTTAGTTCCGCGCGGATAAGATAGATAACGGGCTAATTTCTCGAATTCCTCTGCCGATAAATGGGTTAATAAATTTCTTACCGTTTCAAATTCATGGATTACATATTGTTGATTGTTTTGTTTTACATTGTTATAAATCTCATTGAGTTGTTGTTCGGTATAGGTAAAGTGATAGTTGGCTTGGTTTTCGGCTATTTGTTTTTCGACTTTTTCTTTTTGAAAACCTTCAAAGTTTATTCGGGTAATGCTGTCGGAAAGGTTGCGAATGTCGTTATCGTTTAACGATTTGAAAATATTTAATAATTTTTTGGTCGGATTGAGTAGCAGATAGGGTTTGTTTTTGGGAAAATAAGAAACGATTTTTGTGGAATAGGTGATATGATTATCAATAAACAATTGATAAATTGCGGTATATTGTACTACTCGAGCCAAATCGGTATTGCCTAAGGTGGCAAAGTAATAATAGGCTTTGTTTTCGTAGGTGGAACCGATGGATTCGCTGCGTTCCTGTGAATTGAAGTAGGAAACGGGCAAAGCTCCCGTGCGGTTGAGCGAATAAATGGTTTTATTTTCTTTGTCAATGGCGTACATGGTATTTGCCGTATTCCAGTTATAAACCAATTCGTCGATACCTAATTTTTTAAATAAGGGTTTATCAAAAGGGTAGTAGCCGGGTTCGGGATAGCGGTAGTTTGCTTCTTGAATGCTACCTTTTTCCGACCAGTCTTTGAGTAAGATATCGGTTATGGTAAGCAGGTGTCCAAACTCGGTATTTTCCAATTCTTTGCTTAAATAGGTGGGACACCAATCTTTGCCGTTTTTCATTTTACCGGCACACAAATCGTTGACATCTAAACTTTGCGATAATTCTTTTTCGGTAATGGAAGCTAAAAGTAAAATAGTTTCGACATTCAAAGGGGGCAACTCGTTGAGTTTGGTTTCGCGTTCTCTACCAATGATTATGAGTGTTGTTGAATCGGAAATGGCTCCTAAAATTAAATCGGCGTCCAAAGTAAATTGACGGATATTGCCGAGTTGCAAGGCTAAATCACTTTTTTTAGCAATAGCCCAAATTACAAATCCCGGGGCTTTACTGAAATAAACACCTGTTTTTTTATTGTGTAAAAGGGTGGGTACCGTCCATGTTTTGGCGGTGTCGTTTAAGGTAATAAAAGGTTCTTTATTTTCTATAAACCAATTATTTAACTCTTCAAGACTTATTTGATAATCTAAATTTGAGGCGGAAAAATAGATGCGTTTTTCTTGAGCCGGAAGCGAGGTTGTGTGGGCTTTGTAGTCGGAAAAAAAGAGGCGTTTGGAAAGTTTTTGAACGATATTTTTTACATTTTCATCGGTGGCATTGACCATGGTAATGAGTATATCGCTGATCCTACCATCGTATCCAATGGGATGTTGACGAATTTCGACCTTGATTTTAAAGTTGGCGAAAATTGTTTTTAAACTGTCTAAAACAAAATAGGGAGGAGGTTCGGCAATGAGCATCAGCTTGCTGCTATCGGCAAAGTTTGCCAAGCCGATGGTTTGATAATGAAAACGAAAATTTTTTCTAAAGTTGGTGTAAATAGAATCTCTTTGTTGATATGCCTGCGTGGATTCAAGGGTTATTTTTTGTGTGGGGATGTATTCATATACAAACAATTTTGCGGTCTGTTTTTTGACGGCTTCAACAATACTTCTTTTGGGAAACCATAGCGATAATCCTCCAACTATCAGCAATAGAAAGGTTATCGAAATTAGGATGTTTTTTTTCTTTTTTAAAATCATTAAAGTGAAAAGTGATTACGGTTGCCTGTTTTCTTTTAACGGGAATATATCTATATTATTATTTTCGAGCTAAGTGAACTGTCCTAAAACTTAAAACTGTACACAAAACAAAAGAAAACGATACGTTAGAGTAAAAGTATTTCAGCATAAGGAATATTACATACGGATGTTTTTTACATCTTTTCGGGAACTCGTATACCAAGTAATTGCATGGCATTACGGATAACGGAAGCGGTAAAAGCCGAAAGTTGTAAACGCATGGAACGAAGAGAGCTATCGGTTTCTTTTAAAATGGGTGTTTCCTGATAGAAACGGTTATAACACTTGACGAGTTCGTAAGTGTAGTTGGCAATAAGCGAAGGATTTAATTCGTTTCCGGCTTGTTGAATCGTTTCAGGAAAATCGTAGAGCAAACGAATAATTTCTTTTTCTGAGTTTGACAGATTTTCGGCATTATGACTTGCCATGGCTGAGGGCAATAGTTCGGCTTTACGTAAAAGCGAACAAATTCGTGCGTGGGTGTATTGAATAAATGGTGCCGTATTACCATTAAGGTCAATGGATTCGTCGGGATTGAAAAGCATATTCTTTTTAGGATCTACCTTTAACATAAAATATTTCAAAGCTCCCAAACCAATCATTTCGGCAAGTTGTTGTGTTTCTTCTTGGGTAAAATCGGTTTTTCCTAATTCTTCAGTTTTTTGTCGGGCAATATTAATCATATCTTTCATTAAATCATCGGCATCTACAACCGTGCCTTCGCGTGATTTCATTTTGCCTGAAGGCAATTCTACCATACCGTAAGAGAGATGAAAAATTCGTTCTCCCCAGTTATAGGCTAACTTTTTGGATAATATGAGTTTAAGCACATCGAAGTGGTAGTTTTGTTCGTTTCCGACCACATAAATCATTTGAGTAGGATTGAATTCTTTGGCTCTGAGGGCAGCGGTGCCAAGGTCTTGGGTCATGTAAACCGATGTGCCGTCGGAACGGAGTAATACTTTTTCGTCTAATCCTTCTGCTTCGAGATTAACCCGAACAGACCCATCGTTATGGGTGTAAAATGCTTGTTTTTCAAGACCTTCTTTTACAATTTCTTTTCCCAATAAATAAGTTTGCGACTCGTAATAGATGGCATCAAAAGTAATTCCCAGGGTGCGATAGGTTTGATCAAATCCTTGATAAACCCATTGATTCATAGTGTTCCATAAGTTTCGAACTTCTTGGTCGTCTTCTTCCCAACGGCGAAGCATGGCTTGAGCTTCGAGCAGGATAGGGGCTTGCTTTTCAGCTTCTTCTTTTGTTTTTCCGTTAAGTATGAGTTGTTCTATTTCGTTTTTATAAGCTTTATCGAAAGCTACATAATATTTCCCGACTAATTTATCGCCTTTTAATCCACTTGATTGCGGTGTTTCGCCTTGTCCGAATTTTAACCACGCCAGCATGGATTTGCAAATATGAATGCCTCGGTCGTTGACTAAATTCATGCGGATTACTCGATTGCCGTTTGCTATTAGGATACGAGCAACGGCATCGCCAAGTAAATTGTTACGGATGTGTCCTAAATGTAAGGGTTTGTTGGTATTGGGAGATGAAAATTCAAGCAAAACAGGGGCAGCCTTTTCGTCGGTTTTTTGTTGCCCGAAATGTTTGTCGGCATAGTTGTTTTGTAGAAAATCAATCCAAACGTGTTCTTTAAAAGAAAGGTTGAGAAAGCCTTTTATAACATTGTGTTTTTCAAGAATATTTAATTTTTTTATCAATAGTGAACCGATTTCGTTTGCCGTTGTTTCGGGTGCTTTTTTAGATAGTTTGACAAAAGGAAAAACCATCAAGGTATAGTCGCCTTCAAATTCTTTTTTTGTTTTTTGCAAGGTGATGGTTTCTACCGAAACATTGGTGTTATAAAGTTCGTTAATGCATTCAATAATTGCTTGATATAAGGTATTTTCTAAATTCATAATCTCATATTATAGGTTGTAGTTTCGTTGTCCGAAAATAGCACTTCCGATGCGAACCATCGTACTTCCTTCTTCCATGGCAAGGGGGAAGTCGTCGGTCATTCCCATCGAAACCTCCGTAAACAAGGCTTCGTGTTGGAAATAGGTGCTTTTTAGGTGGTTAAAATAGGAATAAAGTGTTTGAAATTCTTTACGAATTAAATCTTTATCGTTTGTATAGGTAGCCATGCCCATAACTCCGCACAGACGAATGTTTTTTATTTTTTTAAAATCATTGTCTTCGAGCATGTCAACAGCTTCTTCGAGTGAGAACCCGAACTTGGTATCTTCGGTAGCAATATAAAATTGTAATAAGCAATTGATTATTTGATTGTGTTTTGCTGCTTGACGATTGATTTCTTTTAATAATTTCAATGAATCAACGCTGTGAATAAGGTGAACAAATGGCAGAATGTATTTGATTTTATTGCTTTGCAGGTGACCGATAAAATGCCATTCGATATCTTTTGGTAAGGTTTCGTATTTTGATTTCATTTCCAAGGCTTTGTTTTCACCAAAACAGCGTTGCCCGGCAAGATAAGCTTGTTGAATATCTTCGACGGGTTTTAATTTTGAAACCGCAATAAGTTTCACGTTATCAGGTATTAATTCTAATATTTCTTGGAGATTACCTGCTATGTTGCTCATCTGATTTTTATTTTTGCAAAAGTACATAATTTATGGAAAAGTTTGTATAGTTATCAACGAAAATACGGGAAGCTTAGAAAATTCTTACTAAATTGAAATACGCTTATATAAAAATAGTGTTAAAAAGCAATAATACTGTTAAAAATCGGTTATTTCTTTTAAATATTAATCAAATCACACAAAAATACTTCGATTATGAAAAAAATAAGCGTTATTTTAGGGTTACTAATCATTTCGTTTTTTGCTAAATCACAAAATTTGTATTGGGTCTTTTTTACCGACAAAGCCGGAACTACGTTTAATCCGTATGAATATTTTGATACGAAAGCGATAGAAAGGCGTTTGCAAAATCAGATTTCTTTGTACGACAGCACCGATTTTC
>CAYZQG010000125.1:0-5373 GCA_964480685.1 uncultured Lentimicrobiaceae bacterium | reverse complement strand
GATTCCACTAATGACTACAAACTTAAGGGTTTGTAAAGACCAATTACAAACCTTTCTTTTTTAATATAAAATATGATGAAAGAAAAAAATAAAATACCATTTATATACTCATTATTACGAAATTGGCTTATAATATTTCAGAATACGCTCTATTATAGAAAAGTATATTTTCTTCACACGGAAAATATTCCACCACAAGGCACTCCGTTAATTATTGTTAGTAATCATCAAAATTCATTAAATGATGCCTTGGGAATTATAGCTTCCATTGATTTACGAAGACCGCGTTTTTTATCTCGTGCCGATATTTTTAAAAAACCGATCATTGCAAAATGTTTAAATTTATTGGGTTTAATTCCAGTTTATCGTCAACGCGATGGTATGGAAAATGTAAAAAACAATCTCAATGTATTCGATGCGGTTGAAGATTATATTGATAGAGGTTATACCATCATACTTTTCCCCGAAGCCGGTCATCAGGATAGACGCTTTTTAGGTCGTTTTTTTCTTTCCTATACTCGTTTAGCTTTTGATGCTGCACAACGTTCAAATTTTGAAAAGGAAATTTTTATTTTACCTTGTGCCAATCATTACAGCGATTATTTTAAATGGCGGGAGGAATTTGTTATATCGTATGGTAAACCGGTGTCAATTAAACCGTTTTATCAACTTTACCAAGAACAACCTCGTCAAGCTCAATTGCAAGTGGATGAAATTGTGAAAGCTCAAGTAGAGAGTTTAATGCTTCATATTCCCGATGAAGAAAACTATGACGCTATTTATTTTATACTTCAAACGTATGGAAAATTATTTGCCGTTAAAAATGGGTTTAATCCTAACAAATTACCTGAAAAACTTACTGCCGATCAAAAGCTTACTAAAATTCTTTTAAATTTTCATGAAGAGCATACCGAAAAAGCAAATGAACTTTATGCGTTGGTAAATTCATATAACCATGAACTAAATGAATTAAAATTAAACGATGATGTTTTGAATAAACCCATCGGAATGGCATCGCTTACGGCAAGATTAATGCTGTTTATTGTAGGGTTCCCTGTTTTTTTATATGGTTATCTTCATCACGTAATCCAATATAACATTCCACGTTTTTTGGGTAGAAACTTAGAAGACAAACTCATGTATCCATCTATAAATTTAGGAATCTCTGCCTTTGCAGCCGCACCCTTGTTTTATATAACCTTTTTTATAGTAAGTTTATGGTTTATGCATCCATTAATAAGTTTAGTCTATGTGTTGACTCTACCGCTTTTTGGTATTTTTACTTGGAGTTATCGGAAACATTTTTTTGTGTTTGTGAAAAAGTGGAGGTTCTATAAACTGATTTATTCCCAAAAACAAAAAATGGAAAATCTTGTTACTTTACGACAAGAATTTTATGACAAACTGAATAAATTAGTTAGTCTGTAGTTTTGTGTAGTAAAGTATGCACGGGATAATGATCTGAAAATGGAAGTTTATCTGTCGTATAATCATACGAATTAAATAATTTCTTATCATAGAAAATATAGTCAATTCGAATAGGGAGTTTTTTGTTGAGATAAAAAGTATATCCAAAACCTTTTCCGCTTTCAATAAAAGCATCGGTTAGTAAATTGCTTATCTGTTGATAGGTATAAGACCAAGGAATATCGTTAAAATCACCGCAAACAATAACCGGATAAGGTGATTTTTTTATATGTTCAACAATGATTTTTACTTGTTTACTTCGTGCGGCATATCCGTTTTTTAATTTTTCAAATATTCTTTTTACATCTTTTTTCGTGTTTTTGTCTTTGACAATTACATCCGTTCCGGTAATTTTGTCGGTAAAACGATAATCGGCTTTTTCTAGGCTAACAGATTGAAAATGTATATTATAAATTCTTATAGTGTCTTTATTATAAGAAATATCCGTAAATATGGCTTTGTTTGCTTTCGATTCGGGCAAATAAATAATTCCGCTTTGAACAATGGGATACGTTGAAAAGGTGGCTAATCCCAACTGATGATATTTGCCTTCCAAATACAAATAGTTGTAATTTGCAGCTATAATTTTTTTTAATGTTTTATCATGACGGTGCGTTTTATCTTGGAAATATTCTTGAAAACAAACTACATCGGGTTTTTCTTGTTCAAGATAATTAAAAACACTGTCAACAAAAATTTTTGAGTCGTACAAACCGAAAATGTGTGTGTTATACGACATAATTTTCAATGTTTCCAAGCTGTCGGTTGGAGCGGCAACTCCTTTCATTTGGTATAATCGCGGAACAAATGTAATCCCAATTAAAATTGCGATTAACGAGATAATAAAATAGGTATGGAGTTGTAAGACCCAATAAAAAATGAAGATAATGTTTATTGCTAATATATAAGGATATAGTAATCCACATAAAGCAATATAAGCATGCTTTTCGGGAGAAATGAAATTGGCAAGGTAAGAACTTAAAAGCAGAATAACAACGACAATATGGATGAACAGAAAAATAATATTTAACAATGAAAACGGCTTTTTTTTCATGGTTACCAATTCTTTGTATTACTTGATTTAAAAAGCAATTCTTTTTCTTCTTTACTCAGGTTTTGATATCCTGATTTGGAGATTTTATCTAAAATTTTATCAATTTTTTTTCTGTTTTCAGCTCGTTCGCGGTTGTATTGTTCGTCGGTTTTGGGTCGTTGCGAAGAGCTTGTTTGTTTAGGCTTGGCACGATGAAAGGAAAAAGAAGGTTTGATTTTCAGAAAGATAGTTGGAAGTATTACATAGAAAAATCCAAAGAGAGCACCACCCAAATGGGCGAAATGTCCTCCTGAATTTCCGGAGGGAATACTTAATATATCGATTACCACAAATAGAAGGGCAATCCATTTTAAAGGGATACTTCCTAAAAATAGAAGGTTTACTTTCTGATTAGGGGCTTTGCTTGCCGCTGCAATCAATACGGCTAAAACTCCACCCGAAGCACCCAAAGCAACGGCTTCGTTCGATATGGAGGAAAATACGGGGAAGTAATTATACGAAAGAATAAATAAAATATTTCCTACCATACCACCGAGAATATAAACAAGGTATAATGACTTTGGCTTAAAATAGGATAAGAAAATAGTTCCGCTAAACCACAACATCAACATATTGAAAAAAATATGGAAAAACTCCAAATGTAAGAAGATACTTGTGAGTAAGGTCCAGGGTTTTGTGATTAATGTCGATATATTGGCAGGAACACTTAACCAGAGTGAAATTAAATCAATAATTTGTAAACCGGATTCTTTTGCCATTAAAAATCCAAATAGGTTTGAAAAAATTTTGAGGAATACTATTCCGAGATAAACGCCTACATTAATGGTAATTAATTTGTTTAAAGGAGATGGATTACGAAAAAATGATTTTATTCGAAATCCTATGTTGTTGTTTGTTTGAAAAAAAGGAGAACGTCCGAATCGCATGTTGTTATTGTTCATAGGGTGATCTTGATTTCTTTTGCCATAATAATATTAAAAGCAAGCCAAAAATCATACCACCCAGATGGGCAAAGTGTGCTATGCCATCACCGCTGCCAAAAATTCCGGAAACCAATTCAATAACACCAAATATTATTACAAACCATTTAGCTTTCATCGGAATAAAAAAGTATAAGTATATCATAGTATTAGGAAACAACATACCAAAAGCTAATAATAATCCGTATATCGAACCCGAAGCACCGACAACATTGGGTAAACTGACGAAATATTCTAAATAATTGCTTAAAAATGTGCTTATTTGTGCTTTAACTTCAACATTATTCGGATTTAATTGTAAGTTCTGTATGTTTTCTTGAAAAACGATAAACTGATTCCATATCTCGCCGGAATTTTGATCTAAATTAAATTTATGGTTATGAATAAGTTGTACTAATGTATTCAAATCAGGAGTTTGTATGCAGGCTTGAATCAAAGCAATATCCGTATGGAGCTGAAGATGAATAATGAGATAATGCGTCAAGGCGGCACCAATCCCGGTAATGAGATAAAAAACAATAAATCGTTTACTTCCCCACACATTTTCGATGGTTGAACCAAACATCCATAGTGCAAACATGTTGAAAAACAAGTGTTCAAAGCTCCCATGCATAAACATATACGTAATAAACTGGTAGGGAGAAAAGGCATTCGATTTGAAATAATGAAGTCCCAATAATTCATTCAAATCAATACCTATGCTTACTTTTAACACATACATTGCTAAAAAGCAAAGTATATTAATGATTAATAGATTCTTAACTACGGGAGGCAAAATTGAAAATCGTCCGGGAGAATAATATGAATTGCTCATCAATGTTATTTTTATGAATCATATAATTAACCCCGATTATTTTTAATTATTGTATAAAGTGAGGTTAAAAAATTCAATAAAAAAGCTGCCAAAAAGGCAGTCTTTTTAAATTTGATTTATGGGATACTGATCTTAGAAGTAAACCTTTTACCTTTTTGTTCAATTCTAACAAAATACATTCCGGCTTTTAAATCGGAAATATTTATCGTCGTTTGAAGATTAGTCGATAGAGTGGATTTAACTTCTTGCCCCAATATATTATATAATTTAATGTTAGCCGGTGCATCGTTTTTCAGTTGAATAGTAAGGATTTCCTTGGCAGGGTTGGGGTAGATAATTGGGATTATTTTATTTGTTTCATTAACTGAAGGTTGAAAACAAGGAACACTAAAATCAGAACTAATTGTAAAAGAAATATCCGGTAATACTTGTAAATTAGGATAATAACATGAATTTAAAAAACTAGCGGAAGATGGGTATAATTGATATAATAATTCTTTATTCGCAATAATGGCATTATTAAAACCAAAAGGATCGGCAAAATATTTTTCTTTAGAATCCATGTAGGAATAGAGCATAGCAAAATAATTTTTTTTACGAATAGGATAACCGTCGGCAAAAACAGTGCTGTCGTTTGGATCGCTTATTCCATAATACAAGGTATCCCCTAATTCATAATCATAGCCCGGTTTAAAAGTGGGCATAACCGATAAAACACCGCCACATGGTATTTCATATCCATCATAAGTAATACCATTATAAGTTAGAGGAATAACAATATCTATAATGGTATACCACGAATTACCTATGGAATCCCATATCCGTGAAGTGTCTTTATCCGTTAAAATATAATCGATTGTAGTGGTACTTTTAGCTTTTGGCTCAATAACTCCTCCTTTAGCGTTTTCATATCCGGTTACATTAACACAGGGAACCATATACATAGTATCGTGATGTTCATCGGTATTAAAATATATAATATTATAATCAGTTCCTTTTCCTTTCATTTTATAAACTTCGTAAAAGGAAATATATACTCTCAAAGTATCTGGACTTGA
>CAYZQG010000124.1:0-5452 GCA_964480685.1 uncultured Lentimicrobiaceae bacterium | reverse complement strand
ATAAGGTTTTTCAATTTTATCGCAGTTAGTCGTTAAAAAAATAAGCGATAAAAGCATGCCGTAAAAGAATAATTTTTTCATATTGATAATCATTTAAAAACTTGTTACTATAGATAAATTGCATCCGTAGGAAGCCGGAACTACGCGACAAACACCCCCTACGCATAATATACCTTCGTATTGTTTGCCGAAACTGAGGGTAAATTTGGAGGTTTTGTGTATAAACGAAGTACTTACGTTGTAATAATGAACACGTTTTTCTTTCACGGAATTACCGTAATTCCAACGGTCTAAAATGGAAAAGAACCATTTAGGTGCTATGGAATATTCCAATTGAGCATACGCCCAATTGCCTTCATCTTGTTTGGTATTCATGTGTTGGAGTTCCAAACGCAAAGCATGTTTATCGTTGATTTTCCAGGTAAGATCCCCGATATAAGTATTCGCATAAACATTGGAGGCACTGGCATGTCCTTCAATGACTTCCATATTATAATTCAAATAGACATAGCTAAGAATCAACTTCCACGATTTATTAAAACGGCGACTCACTTCTACGCTGAAATCTTCAAAATAAACTTCTTTCCCAAAAGCAAAGAAAGGTGAAGTATACCCATCGGTACCGTTAACGTTGATAATTCCATCGCTTAAGACGGCATCGGTTACATAATTCTTTTTAATGCCATGAATACGCGAATAATTCATTAATATATCGGTGCCATACTTACCCCCGATAATGGTTTTCTTTGGAATTTTATAGTTCACTTCGGCTTGAAATCCGATTTGCCCGACCGGTTGTGAAGAATAGGCATACATGGATGGCAAGGCATAGGCATGTTCCCGTGTAAGAGTTGGTATATAATTGATAATATTGTTGTTAATAGCCGAATTTCGTTTTGTCCTGAAATCGAAATTATCGGTACGTAAGCCTGTTACAAAGATACCAAGCCCTTTCATGGAATAAGAAGCTGTCAATAACAAAGCTTCACCGGGTTTATAAATCAGTTCATTAGCAGCCGAAGGATCGTTGCATTTCCAAGCATATTCGCCTTGAAGATTAAAACCGTCATAGCCAAAATTGACACGTCCTGAAAAAGCTCCGACATTTTGAGGTAGTTTGTAGTCGGGGTCTTCGTCTTTTTCAAATTTACTGATAAAAGCCGCTCCTATTCCACTGCGAAATTTGGATTCTGCCATTTTAGGAAAAATATCGGTAAACGAAATATCGGCATCTATACCGCGTACTTGTCCTTCAGATACAAACAAATTACGTTGTTTGCCCCAAATACCGGTAATGGTAACACCTTTGTAAGGTTTGGCTTTAATTTTTAATCCTTGTGTAGCATTGTCATAGCCGAGATTACGCGATTCATACGAACGATAAATTAAACCACTACCGAATTGTTCATAAAAACTTCCTACCGTAACTTCAAAATATTCATGATTATAGGCAGCATAATAAAAAGGAATGCCGCTACCTATATAATTAATTTTTTCAAAATCAATGAGCGGCCATTCGTAATTTTCATAACGAAATCCTGCAGAGAAGCCGCCGTTTACGTAATTGATATTGGCATAACCATTGGCTCTTACCATGTTATCAATTTTTTCGGCACCAATAATACTATCGGGAATATAGTATTGAGCATCCAATTGAACGTTACCTGTAATTTTTCCTTTTTGAAGGATATTGTTTTGCCCGAATACGGAAGAACATCCGAACATAAAAAGGATGACAAGGAGTTTACATTGTTTCATATAGTGTTATTTTACTTCTATAAGTTTTTTAACGACTTCAATATATTCTTTTTCAACGCCGGGAGCGTAAGAAGCATGCTGCCAAACAACTTCGTTTTTTCCGTTTAAAATAAACGTATGCGGAATATCGTTGACATTTAAAGCACGTTTAAAATCTTGATTTTCATCTAATAATATTACATAATCCCAATCGTTTCCGTTTACTAAAGGTTTAACTTTTGCACTTGAACGCGTATCATCAATGGCAACAGCATATATTTTTACACCGGTTGCGTCTTTCCATTCGTCATATACTTCGGCAATGGATTTTAATTCTACCATACAAGGTTTGCACCAGGTAGCAAAAAAACAAATAATCACCGGTTTGCCATCATTTTGAATATCTTTTGTATTGAAACTTTTTCCGTCAATGGTTTTAAGATCAACACTCGGCAATGGAAAGGTTTTTACTTCAGGAGTTTCCTGAGCAATTGCAAAAGTGAACGCAATTGTTAGTAATGTTGTGAAAATCAATTTTTTCATATTGAATAGATTTTAATAATTTAAAACGCAAAGGTATATTTTTTTTTTAATTATTCCGTCAACGCAACAAGTTTTATTACATTTATATCAAAAATCATGCTTTTAATAGAGCTTATTCTATTTATTCGTAGCGTTTAGAACCTCAAGTGCTTTACGAACCATATCATCCTCTTTGTTCATACTATGATAAAAACCAAGTGTATTGAAAAGATTACGAGCTATATATGCTTTTGTCCACTTTTGAATTTGTTGTTTGGAATAAGGAGTTAATTCGTTGGAAGAAATACCTTGAGCTTCCCCTTTTTGAATAATGGATTGCAGCATATTATCGTTTACTATAAAACGGTTTTCAAAATCTTGTATGGTCGAAAAACGGCTGAGTTGTTTTCGGTTCTGGTCAACATATTCCATGGCAAAATTAAAAATAATTCCTTGATTGACAATTTTATTGAAATAAACCACATCGTCCGATTTTTTTATTGGCATAAAAATGTCGGGCATAATACCGCCACCACCGTAAACGATTCTTCCATTTTCGGTTTTAAATTTCAAAGAATCAACAAATTTAATACTATCAACATTTTCCATTTCTCCTTTTTCATAGCGATTTAAAATATCATCGTAATAATCTTCGGGCGAAGTATGGTCGAAAGGTTTTTGAATACATCTGCCACTTGGTGTGTAATAACGTGCTACGGTCAACATAACTTCGGAACTGTCGGATAAATAAAACTGACGTTGAACCAAGCCTTTACCAAACGAGCGACGGCCGATTATTGTTCCCCTATCGTGGTCCTGAATAGCTCCTGCAACAATTTCGCTTGCCGATGCCGACCATTCGTCCAATAGAATTACTACTTTCTGTTGTTTATTTTCAAACAAACCCCTAGCGGTTGCTCTGTATTCCTCTCGTCCTGCGTGTTTTCCTTGTGTATAAACAATCAATTTGTTATCGGAAATAAACTGATCGCAAATATCAATAGCCGCACCCAAAAATCCACCCGGATTGCCGCGTAAATCAAGAATAAGTTGCTGCATATTTTGGGCTTTCAATTTTTCAAGAGCTGCCGAAAATTCTTCGCCGGTCGAAAGTGCAAAATTATCAATTAAAATATAGCCCGTTTTGGCATCAAGCATATAGGCAACATTAATGCTTTCGACCGGTATTTTATCCCTGATAATCTCATAATCAAGTAATTTATTAACTCCCGAACGCAAAATACTTACTTTTACTTTTGATCCTTTTTTCCCGCGTAAAGTACTGATTACTTCTTCATTTTGAATTTTAACGCCGGCTATGGTTTTCCCATCTACATTAATAATCTTATCCCCTGCTCGTAAGCCGACTTTTTGGGAGGGACCATCGGGCACCACATTGATTACTAAAACCGTATCATTTAACACATTAAATTGTATCCCTATGCCGTCAAACTGTCCGGTTAGCATTTCATCGTAACGCTGCGAATTTTTATGAGAAATATAGGAAGAATGCGGATCCAATGTCAACAAAAATGATTGAATGGCATCATCGTTGATTTTTTCCATATCCAAATCTTCAAAATAATAATTTTTAACCAACTGCAATACCTCTCCTATTTTAGTATCTGATTGATTATTATATAAAAGTGCTTTCGATTTCAAAGGCAATAAAAACATGCCTATTACCAAGCCTAACGCCATAGCTGCCGATAAATAAAACGGTAAATAATTGCGCCTTTTGCTTGCTTTCGATTCTTCTTTTTCCATGATAATTTCTTTTGGAATATTAACTCCAAATACTGATTTTTATTTTAAAACATCACACTAAACAGGAGAATAAAAAAATGTTTGCAAAAAAAAATGTACTTTTGCAAACGAAAAATTATAACATATACATTACAAAAATGAAAAAATATGGCGTTTTGTTTCTTTCGGTTATTCTGACAAATATATCGCTTTTTGCTCAATTAAATTTTGCCGACACAAAGACAATCAACGATTTTATGAAAACAAAAACCTACATTGTGTTGGAAGATGCGGTTTTTTCCGATTTCAATACCGTGATTCAAGATGTAGCTGCAAAACATTGGAAAATAACAAAATATGAAATTATTGATGTAGCTCAATACGAAAAGATAAATAAAAATCCGAATAATTCATTTCTCATTGTTACCATAGGTGAAGTAACCGGATTGCCTTCTTCCATGTCGTTTAACTTGCTTAATTTAGTGATGGGCGATGCTTCGGGCGATATCAATAAAATGAAAGAAATCATCATTGTTCCCTTGTCCTATTATTCCGAAGACAGCGAAGAGGATTCCTATGCCTATAAATTGGGTGGCATTTTAGATGCTTTTCAATATTTTGTGCTTAATCAACCCGGTGATGACTGGAAATTGTGGATAAAAGAGAACAAAAAAGAATTGAAAAACAAAGAATTATGGCTAACATCTTCCGATCTTGCTTCCAATACAAATACCTTAGAATTGATTCGAAGCGTATATCCTTACACCGTAAAAATAATGTCGAAAGAAGCTATTCAAGACGCCATTGATAAAAAAATGCCGAATGTGGCTTTTGTGCATAAAATAGGCACTGATATAAACAACAATGCATATTGCATGAAACTTATAATTTCGTGTGCCAATGGAAAATTACTGTATCTTAATTATGATAAAATCACGAAAAACGAAGCAGCAGGCATGCTTTTAAAAGATTTTAAAGCATTGGCTGAATAAAGATTTCTACTATGAAACGAAAAATTAAAAATATTTTTGCAAAAGAAAATTACCATTGTTTTGCTTGTTCTCCGCATAACAAGGACGGATTGCAATTGGAGTTTTATGAATTAGACGATTATATTCTATCCGAATGGACACCATCTCAAAAATACGAAGGCTATCCCGGGGCAATACACGGAGGAATTGAAGCCACTTTATTGGATGAAATCGGAGCTTGGACAATGTATATCAAAGCTCACTGTACGGGCGTAACCTCACGCATGAATATTAAATATCGTAAACCGTTGGAATCAAACCAGAAGAAAATTATTTTAAGAGGGAAACTGAAAGATAAACAACGTAATATCTGTTATGTAGACGCCGAACTTCTCAACGAAAAAGGAGAATGTTGTGTTGAAGCTGCGATTATTTATTTTACTATGCCACAAGAAAAAGCCATAGAAACAGGCTTT
>CAYZQG010000123.1:0-5535 GCA_964480685.1 uncultured Lentimicrobiaceae bacterium | reverse complement strand
ATTGTCGAAGGTATCGTAGAACCTAAACAAAAAGTAGTAGTTATCGAAGACTTAGTTTCGACCGGACAAAGCAGTTTGAAAGCGGTTCATGCTTTACAAGAGTTGGGATGCGAAGTATTGGGAATGGTTGCCATTTTTACCTACAATCTTCCGATTGCGAATGAACGTTTTCGAGAAACCGCTGTTGAACTACATACCTTAACCGATTATAATACCTTAGTAATTGAAGCCAAGGAACAAGGATATATTGAAGCCAACGAGCAAGATACATTAAAAGAGTGGAGAAAAGACCCCCAAGCATGGGCTAAACAATTCGAATAAAAATAACATGAATTTATCAAGTAACGAAGTATCTATACAAGCTAAAGACGAGGTCGTTTTCGAAATGCTCTCCAATTGCAATAATTTCAAACAGTATGTCCCCGAAATCCAAAACTGGACTTCAACCGAAGACAGTTGTGCTTTTTCCATACAAGGAGTGGGCGAAGTAAAAATGAACATCGTAGAAAAAAAAGCGTTTTCATCCGTAATTTTCGATGTGAAAAATCAACAAATAAATTCTTTATCAATCTCATTTGCAATAATCAATAAGAATGCAAGCAGTTTACTTTCCGGTCATTCAAATATTGAGATTCCATTTTTTGTTGCTCAGATGATTAAACCTTCACTTCAAAAATTTCTCAATACTATGGTAGAACGTATCAAAATTGCCATTGAAAATAAAGTTGACCTATCAGTCTAAACTATGGTAAACTTTGAAAAATATTGTCTATCGAACGGCTTGCGTATCCTTTTACATCAAGACACAAGCACCCCGATTGCGGCAGTAAACATTACCTATCAAGTAGGTTCGCGTAACGAAAACTCCGAACGAACAGGATTTGCTCATTTATTTGAACACCTTATGTTTGGAGGATCTAGAAATATTCCGGCTTATGATAAAGTATTACAAGCTGTTGGAGGCGAAAACAATGCTTTCACCAACACCGACATCACCAATTATTATTTGAGCTTACCCGTCGACAATCTCGAAACAGCCCTTTGGTTGGAATCGGACCGCATGAATGAATTAGCCTTTTCTGAAAACACACTCGGCATTCAACGCAATGTAGTTATTGAAGAATTTAAACAATCGTACTTAAACCAACCATACGGCGACTTGATGTTATTATTAAAACCCTTGGTGTATAAAGTACATCCTTACCAATGGAATACCATTGGTAAAAACATTCACCATATAGCCGATGCACGCTTGGATGAAGTAAAAGATTTTTTCTATCGCTTTTATCGTCCCGACAATGCTATTTTATCCGTTGCCGGAAATATTGAGGTTGAACATACCCTAAAAATTATCGAAAAATGGTTTGGCGATATTCCGGCCGGAAATCATACGCCAACTTTATTACCGCAAGAACCCTTACAAACGGAAAAACGATTCTTGGAAGTTGAACGAAATGTACCTTACGACTACCTTGTGATTGCTTTTCACACCTGTCGTAGAAACGAAAAAACATTCTACGCCAACGATCTTTTATCCGATATTCTTTCAAACGGAGAATCCTCCCGTTTTCAGGAAATACTTGTCAATAATAAACATATATTCTCTTCGTTGTCAACATTTTTAACCGGAACATTCGATAACGGTTTATTTATTATCAATGGCATTCCTGCCGAGGGCATTTCGTTACAAACTGCCGAAAGTGCCGTTTGGGAAGAGTTAGAAACCTTAAAAAACGAACTTATTTCGGAAAAAGAATTACAAAAAGTAAAAAACAAAGCTAAAACAATTCTGTATCTTAGTGAATTAAGCGTACAAGAAAAAGCTTTATCGCTTTGTATGTTTGAATCTTTTGACTCGGCTACCCGTATCTATCACGAAGAAGAAAACTATCTTCAAGTTTCTATTGAAGACATTCAACACATCAGCAACTATATTTTTAGAAACGAAAACAGCTCTACGTTGTATTATAAGAAAATACACAACGTATAATTTTTTTTTAAAATTTTATTTATTTATGTTTTAATGTTCTTTTTAGTTCATTGATTATTTTTATTATCTTTGCAAATCTTTTAGTCCCATATTCTTTTTACAAAGACAGACTTTCTATTAAAAACATTAAACAACATCTATATGAAAAAGCAATTTTTAATCGGCATCTTATTTTTTTTTATCGTTCACTCCTTTTCACAATCATGTGATATTGTAGGTACTTATAAAGATTTTATTTTTCTTCAAAAACAAACAGTGAACAATAAAACGATCTTTACACCGATAGTACTGAATATTTCAGATACATGTTGTTATTCCGATTTGCTTACTGTTCCAAAAAGAGCAAATATAACCTATTTTGCTAATTTTTTATTAACTTTTACCACGGTAAAAACGCAAGATTTTTCACAATGGGAAGATAGTGTAGCTATTCAAAACGAATATATTAAACGTTTACAAAACGATTCGATTTTTACTCCATTAATGAAGGAATGGTCCGATAAAACAATCCATAAAACAGTATCAAAAGACAGCATATCCATGAATCGGCTTTTAGACATTGCCGTAAAATACTTTACTATTACAAAAATAAATACAAATGGAGATTATATAGGAAAAATATGTGGAAACATTAATCTAATTGCTAAAACAGAAAAAGAGAGAACCCCATTTTTAGAGACTTTTTGCACTGTAACAATATTAAACAATTATTATTCGCGTGGAGAATTCGATACGTATATTATGTTTATGGAAGGAATCAAGGAATTATATACTCTTAGCTTAGGTCTTGATAAAGATGAAAGGCTTTTACGAGCACAAGGAGCTATGTGTATGTTAATGAAAAACAACCCTAAACTTCGCCAACTCTTAGTTATAGAATACGAAGCAAATAAAGAAAACTTACCTTTTATTTTACAATACTAATTAAGAAACTCTACTAATTACATATCAACACTTACTCTTATTTAGCCCAGCAAACCGCCTTTTTGATAAATATCGTTTTGCACATCAAAAAAAGGATGAATGTTAGCTATTTTATGTTTAACAAGATTCCGAATCTCCCCCGAAAGGAAATCAACCGAAATTTCGTCCCAATTTTCCAATTGAAGGGAAGCAATTTGTTCGGGCAAAAAGGTTAAAATCGGCAAGGCAGCATTGATAGCATTGCGTTCATAAATAGCGCCAAACGATTCGGCTAAGAGGCAAGAAATGCCCAATGCGATAAAGCAATCAACGGCTTGTTGTCGTGAACTGCCGGCACCGAAATTTTTTCCGGTTAAAATAATATCATTTCTCTGAACTGTTTTGGCAAAATGTTCATATCCGCTGAGGTTATCGAAAGCATATTGACCCATTTCTTCCGGTTTGGTAATGGTAAGATACCGATTATGGAAAATCATATCCGTATCAATATCATCTTGATTGATAATCCATACTCTTCCTTTAACAAGAGTAGGTTTAACAACTTTTGCTTTTTCGGAACTATGGATGGCATTAAAAGTTTTCGCTTTGATTGCTTCGTTAATCAGTGGCAAATGATCCATATTGGGAGCCGTTATATACCCGGCAACCGCCGAGGCGGCTACAACAGCAGGCGAAGCCAAATAAACCATCCCTTTGCCTTGTTTACCGGCAAAATTACGATTTCCGGTCGAAACGGTTATTTCTTCCGGACCATTTTGACCGATTTGTCCGGCAGCACAACCGGCACAGCCGGCATTTGACACCAGGGCACCGGCATCTTTAAATAGATGTATTAAACCTTCTTCCAAAGCTTGTTTCCAAATCGCATCGGTGGCGGGAACTATTTTCAGTACAACTCCTTCCGCTACTTTTTTTCCTTTCAATATCGCAGCGCTTATACGCAAGTCTTCGATACGTCCGTTGGTACAACTGCCTATAAATGCCGAATCAATTTTAATTCCTCTATAGGATGATATGGGAGCCGTATCGTGAGGATGACCGGGTAACGAAAGGAGCGGTTTAAAATCGGCAACATCTATTTCAAAACATTGTGTATAAACAGCATTTTCATCGGCTTGTATGGGCGTAAATAGTTTCCCCGTTTTTTGTTTTAATGCATCTAAAATTAATTTATTTGGCGTAAACATCAAGATAATAGCCCCCATTTCGGTTGCCATAGATGCAATGGTAATGCGTTCGTCCAAGGTAAAAGCGTCAATACAATCACCATACAATTCAACCGATTGAGCCAGAAGTTTATTGGAACCGAAAATTCGCAATAGATTCAGTACGAAATCTTTTGCCGAAACTTC
This sequence comes from uncultured Lentimicrobiaceae bacterium, assembly GCA_964480685.1. GTDB lineage: Bacteria > Bacteroidota > Bacteroidia > Bacteroidales > WCHB1-69 > UBA5266. The sequence continues at coordinate 1,269 of CAYZQG010000123.1, read as the reverse complement.
AGCCGGTAATTTCCCTAAGAAAGTAAGTTTAACACTTTCGGGTACTTTAAACCAAACTTTTCCGTTCGCCCAAGCAGCGGCTATATCTTGATCGCCCATTCCTTGACCAAAAGAACCGATAGCGCCCATGATATTGGCATGCGAATCGGTAGAAAGAAAAGTACTTCCAGGATAGGCAAGTCCCAAATCAATGGCATTATGAGTGCCTATTCCTTGCTCAATATCATAAACTTTAATTCCATTTTCTCGGGCAAAACGACGACAAAAATGTTGGTTTGCAGCATATTTTTGATCCGAACCTCCCGGATTACAATCAAAAGTAAAACAGGTTTTTTGAGGATTTTCAACAGCTAAGTTGTTAGCTAAAAGGTGTTCTATTACATTAGCCCCTCCAAAGTCGCGGGCTGCACGGCAATCGATAGCTACATTGACAATATCTCCGGCTTGTACATACTCTTTATTGGCATGTAAAGCTATTATTTTTTCAAGTAAAGTCATTTTTTATTCTTTATTTTTTGAATCCATAATTATAGTAACCGGTCCGTCGTTGATAAGCGATACCTGCATATCAGCACCAAAAACACCGGTTGGGATGTCTGTGGAAATTTCTTTTTTTAATGTTAAAATAAATTGTTCGTATAAAGGAATGGCAATTTCGGGGGGAGCTGCTTTGATATAAGAAGGACGATTGCCTTTTTTGGTTGAAGCATGCAAGGTAAACTGACTAACCACCAAACATTGACCTTTTACATCCTGAACAGAAAGATTCATTACCCCGTGTTCGTCGTTAAAAATACGCAATTTAGTGATTTTAGAAATTAACCAATCACTATCTTCGGGTTTATCTTGGTGTTCTATCCCAAGAAAAATAAGCAATCCTTGTTCAATACAAGCATACAATTTTTGGTTAATTTGTACGGATGCTTGTTTAACACGTTGAACGACTACTCTCATTGTTATTTTTATTTTGGATACAAAAATAACATAAAATAACGATAAAGATGCAACTAATACAAAAAAAAACGAAGTTACAAAAGTAACTTCGTTTTATATTTTAGTAATATTACTAGTTAGTTTTTTTAGCACCTTGCATTTTGGATGCTTTTTTCTCAGTTGTAGCTGGAGTTTCTGCTTTTTTAGCTTCTGTTTTTGGAGTTGCTTTAGCTGCTTTTCCACCTTTAGCTGGTTTTGCTGCTATTGCTGCTAAAGAATCATCTACTCTAACAGAATCTAATCTTGCTTGTTCTATAGCTGCTGCTTCTAAAGCTG
>CAYZQG010000122.1:0-5536 GCA_964480685.1 uncultured Lentimicrobiaceae bacterium | reverse complement strand
GTTGTTGCCGGTATTCGTACCCCCAACCCTTTGAACGATGACACTAAAAACGAACAAAATAAACATTTACATTCCATGCAGGAATCCATGCCCGGAACCTATAAAGAACTGTGTGAAATTCGTACTATCTTAGAAAACAATTTTAAAGATATGCTCGACATTGAGTTCACCATTCAAGAAGGTAAATTATTTATGTTGCAATGCCGCGTAGGAAAACGAACCGGAGTAGCTGCCTTGAATATGGCATTGGATATGTTGCACGAAAACTTAATAATTGGAAAAGATGTTGTTATGCGTCTTACACCGGCTCAATTAGACGAATTGCTTCACCCTATTTTAGATGTTATAGACGAAGCTAAACATAAAGTGGTAGCTAAAGGACTTCCGGCCGGTCCCGGAGGTGCAGTAGGAGCCATTGCTTTGACAAGTGAAAAAGCAATGGAATACAATAAATTACACGTAAAAAACATTTTAGTTCGCGAAGAAACCAATCCCGAAGATGTGGAAGGTATGCGTGCTGCCGACGGTATTTTAACCGCTCGCGGCGGAATGACATCCCACGCTGCTTTAGTGGCTCGCGGATGGGGTAAATGTTGCATTGTAGGATGCGATGCCATTAAAATAGACCTTGCTAAAAACCAAATCAACATCAACGGAAAAACCTATAAAGAAGGCGATATCATCAGTTTAAACGGCTCTAAAGGATGGGTTTATGATGAACCCGTTCAAATGATTGATGCAACAGAAAATCCGCGTTTCCAAGAGTTTATGAAAATTGTGGATGGACACCGTACCATGGGTGTCCGTACCAATGCCGATACGCCCGAAGATGCTCAAAACGCGATTAATTTCGGAGCCGAAGGCATCGGATTATTCCGTATCGAACACATGTTCTACGGCAAAAACAGCGAAGCTCCTTTAGCAAAATTACGCAATATGATTTTGGCTAACAATACACAGGAACGTATTGCTGCTTTGGATGAATTGGAACCTTATATTCGCGAAGCTGCCAAAGGAACCTTGAAAGTGATGAACGGAAAACCGTTGACTTTCCGCTTAATGGATCCTCCTTTGCATGAATTTGTTCCTCAAACCGAAGATAAACAACGTGAATTGGCAAACGAAAAAGGAATGGCTTTCGAAGAAATTAAACGTCGTATTGATGCCCTTCATGAAGTAAACCCTATGATGGGATTACGCGGTGTTCGTCTTGGCATTGTTTATCCGGAGATTACTGAAACACAATTCCGTGCATTGTTCCAAGCTACTGCCGAGTTAATGAACGAAGGCTTTGACCCTCATTTGGAAATCATGGTTCCCTTAACTATTTCGGTTACCGAATTAAAACATCAAAAAGTGATTGCCGATAAAGTACTTGCCGATATTGAAACTAAATTCGGAGTAAAAATCAATTATTTATACGGTACTATGATTGAAATTCCACGGGCTACCTTGGTTGCCGACGAAATTGCTAAAACAGCCGATTTCTTCTCGTTTGGCACCAACGACTTAACACAAATGACACTCGGATTTTCACGCGATGATGTAAATGCCATTGTGAATGCTTACGTTGACCAAAAAATTATTCCGGCTGATCCGTTTAATACCTTGGATCAAGAAGGCGTAGGACAATTGGTACAATTAGGAACCCAACGTGGACGTGCTACCAAAGCCAATTTGAAAGTAGGTGTGTGCGGTGAACATGGCGGTGATCCAGCTTCGGTTGAATTCTTCTTCAAAACAGGATTCAACTACGTTTCCTGCTCTCCTTTCCGCGTGCCGGTAGCTCGTTTGGCTGCCGCCCAAGCAGCTATTAAAAACGCTAAATAATCGTAGATTATATACAATAAAAAGGAGGGTTGAAAAATCCTCCTTTTTTATTATTGAGTAACGCATTCCTAATGAATGCAAAAAAAACTATCGTGAAAGATAGCCTTAGAAAGTAATTTAAAGCAGTTCTAATTTTTTCTTTTTGCCGTACATAAACTGATATCCAAGATGAAATCCAATATAGCTTGTTTTCCAGTTAAATTTTCCCGATGAGGTATATTTTCCTGCCAGATTTTCGGTTGTATGATAGGTCCAAGCCATACGGTTTACAAAACATAAATTTGCATTAATGCCGAAAATAAAATTGTGAGAAGGATTTTTGCCATGTACGTAAAAATTAAGAGCGGTTGATAAGTCGGGAACAAAATACAATCCTTTATCAATTTTTAATGAACAAAGCATATAAGCTATATTATAAGTTGAGTCGTATATATAAAAACCCCATTCTTCTGCAAATTGATCGGGTTGAAATATAAAAGGCATAAATTTAATTCCCAATTCCGGTTGCATGAAAATGTTTCGATGGATTTTACATAAATAGCTTAATTTTAGTGATAATCCTAAGTATGGGACAGAACTAACACCAAACATATCTAATTCACTTCCAACAATACCATTACTCCAAATTGTATCGGAAGGAACAATCCCGCTTAAATCGGAATAAACACTTCGAGAAAATATACCAAAAGGAATTTCTATCGAAAAGCCCCATCCTTTTTGAAAGGTGCAATTGTACTTAATATTTATTTCAGGATTATAATGGGTTTGAAAAAAAGGTCGAACAATTCCTTTAGCATTTTCCAATGTAGTCGGCAAACTGATGCCATTGTTTAAAAAAATTCCAAATGAATGAATCATTTTTTCAGAATCGAAATATTCGTAACTACGGGCTTTTCGCTCGGCTTTACGGTTAAATGTTTTTGGAAAATTAATAAATTCATATCCGAAATGAAGCCCTACATAGGTTGAATAAAAGTTTACTTTTCCATCAATTTGAGTATGTGGATAGAGCGTATAATATCCTTTCATTCTAGGAGTTAATCCGATATTGGCATTTAATCCGATTACGAAATTATTTCTTGGATTTAGTTTGGTGTGAAACAAAAAATTAATAGCTGTGGTGATATCGGGATATAATTTACGCTTGCAAGAAAGATTATCGGAATACATACATATCATTAAGGTATCGTTTAGCGAATATTTATTTTCACCTCCTGATGTAGGATGCCATGCAAATTTAAGTCCCAGTTCCGGTATAAAGAAGATAGTATTATTTATTTTTTTTCTATAGGATACTTTTATATTACTTCCAAAATAATCGGGAATAATCGACCAACCTCCAGCAATATCGTTCGTTTTATCATAACCTGAGTATATAAAACGCTGATGTTTAATTCCTAAACCCATATCCCCTGCAACCAAATCAAGGGTAATTCCAAAACCGGAAGAATGGGTTAAATTATAATTGAACAGAAATTCACTTCCATACGAATAAATAGGATATAATTTAAATTCACTTTCGGTTTGGTCATAGAATTTCCCTTTATCATACATACAATTATTAAACTGAAGCCCAAACGAATGGGTAAATTTTTTAGGTATACTATTTGTTTCGGAAGTAGTTGTTTGTGAGGATATAGTAAAGGGCAATAAAAATGTATAAATAAACAAAAAACTTTTTTTCTGTTTATTTAAAAATAGGTTTTTGATGAAAATCATTTTAACGTAATTTTAATTATTTTCTATTAATAACGGAATTCTGCTTTCGAGTATTGTTATTTTTTTAAAAATTATATATAAATTATTTTCTAAATATCACTCAACTTTAAGCGAACAGATTTACAAACGCTATGCTGCCCTTTGTTCCAACTTTGACGATAAATCTCTGCGGTGGTTGGAGTTGCGAGAGAAGGAGTGAAAAAGAGAGGGAGTTAAATCCCCTCTCTGATTTTTAAATATAAATCTTATTACGATTGGCATTAAGTTTAAAAATAATACCTGCTCGAAAATTAAAATTACTCGAAAACATGCGAGGCCAATAAGAAAATTGTCCAACCGAAAGTTCTGTATTGAATCCAACTAAATTCCAAAAAAAGACGCTACCTCCTACACCAACACCATATTCGTGACGATAGGTATATAATTCATCTTTATAATAATCTAAATCTGATATTGGAATTAAATATCCATTTTTTAACATATTATTTTTTCTATAGCAAATAAAATAACACCCACCATATTTAGCACTAATATATAAATCCCACTTAGATTTTACATTACTTTTTAAAAAAAGTGGGAGAATATGAAAGTTTATATTTATACCAAAGGTAGGAGCTAGTTTTTCAGTATTTTCAATAACTATTGAAACCGTATCTATATAAGGAACGGATTTGACGGGATATTGCATAAAACCAACATAAAGTCCAGCTTCTAAGCTATTCAAGAAAGCATAATTAATATTTATTCTTACATTCGATCTAATCTTTTGAACATTTTCTTTAGTATAATAATCTTTATCTGAAATAATAAATGGTTGTCTTGTTTCATGAATAGCATATAACGAATAACTGCTATTTATCGTCCATCTATTTTTAATAGAATAATTTTGTGAGAAGATGAAATAAGTATTTAAAAATAGTAAGAATAGAATTATTATTTTCATTTTATTGAAAATTAAAATTAGTTGTAACGGCTGGAATTGACGCATAACCGTTTGCTGAGGCAAAGTGAAAAAGGTAATCAAAACTTGAATTCTGATTATAATTTACCAAAAAAACATGCATAAAATTATAATTTACTTTAGAAACAGCTCTTGAAGTGGTAGATGCTGGAGAATAATATGGTGTACTATTATATATTCCCCAACCAAAATAGTGAGTAGTTACATTTATTTCATGACTTATGTGTCTTGTTCCATTACACCACCATTTACCTATTTTTCTAAATCCTCTGATTTCAACGAATCCATAAAGATCTAAATAATATCCAATTTCATAATCAGTTCCGTAATATGCCAATCTTTCAATTTTAATTCTAACCCTTTCCGTATTACTTGAATTTACACTTGCTGATATAAGGAATCCCCCTAAATTATGTGCAGCATCTTTTTGAATATTATTTGGATAAATATAAGGCTCGGATGCTGGGGCATAAGAAAAAACACTTGTTGGTTCAATTGATGATAATTCATTTTCTTGAAGATTAATTAAAGCAGAAAGATTTTGATAGTTTGTACTTACAATACCTGAATTATAAACTTTAAATATCATATCTCCTATTTGGAACATTTTATTTTCGTTCAAAACATATCGAAAAGGATGGTCAAATAAAATTGGAACATATAATTCTTCTCCGTCAAAATCAGTTGTTGTGTTTAAGAAATTACTATGTTCAGATACAAAGTTTTCAATTTCTTCATCCGAAGTTAATGAATCTTCTCCTTCAATACTATTATAGTAAAGTTCTTCACATTCTCTACCATATGAAGTATATCCAAGAGAATCTTCATAAGCACATAATTCATCAAAATCCATTGCTAATAACATATCCATAGTATTAGCAAATTCTTCTTGATTTGAGAAATACATTAATCCGTTTGAATTAAAACTTTTTTGTTTAATTAGAGAGTTGTCAACATTTTCTTTCTCACATGCCCAAAATATTCCTGTTCCTATTGCCACTACAAATAAGGTGGCTATAATTATTT
>CAYZQG010000121.1:0-5546 GCA_964480685.1 uncultured Lentimicrobiaceae bacterium | reverse complement strand
AATTTTTATTATTCCTTATACAATTCGGTTTGATTGGTTTTCTTATTATTCTTTTTTCCTTGATTTATCCTATTATAGCTTCAGGAAAATATAAATACGATTTGTTTTTTGTGTTTATCTGTATACTTTTTTGTGCCATGTTAACCGACGATACCTTTGAACGTCAAGATGGGTTGACTTTTTTTGCTTTTTTTCAATTCTTCTTTCTTTTTTTAATGCCTGTTGTAAAAAAAGAAAAATCCTCACAACCTACTTAATTTTTTATTACTTTTGTAAAAATTTATTATTAAAAATATTTCGAATATCATGAAAAGATTTACCATTATTTTAGTCGTTTTAGGAATTACAGTTAGCTTGTTTAGTAGTTGCGATAAATTAACTTCTAATAAATATTCCGGCACATATTCCGGTTCAATGTCATCTGCTGCCGATACGTCACAAGTTAAAAAAGACAATATTAAAATATTAATTACAAACAACCCTTTAGACGAAAGCCAGCTTTTTATGGATGGGTTAACTTTAACCAAGGAATCGGATTCAAAATACAGTTTATCAGGTTCACAATTAGTAACTATTATTCAAATTTTATTTCCCGATGTAAAAAACGATCAAATTGAAAATGCTAATTGCGAACTTAACTTTTCAGAAAATCATCTGGATTTAGATATTAAATATAAACTTATTGAAATTGTTGAAGTTACTGCGATTTCCTATTCGGGGGATAAAGAAGTAAGCGAATAAAAAAAAGCTAAAAGAGAATAGTTCTTCGAAGAATAAAAATATATCGAAGAAAATCAAAGAAATAATCTACCCCTCCCGCCTCCCCACTTGGAGCGAAGCGAAAAAGCATGAGTAGCTTAATATAAAATTAATTAGCTATACGAATAAATGGGGAGGAATTGGTATTGAGCGAATTGCGAGAAAGGTGGACTTAAATTTAATGTAAAAACTTTTTTTTCGGTTTAAAAATATATTTATGTGTTTTAAAAATAATATAAATAAAAATTCGGATATTGATTTCAAAGAATATAAAAGCGGGTCTGATATACCAATTTTTGAATTAAATTTTGATGGCATTTTAATTTCTTTTAAAGATATAATGGTTTTTCTTAGGTTAAGAAAGAAAGCAAAGATTAAAGTACTCGAACAAGACGGAATAACACAAATTAAATGTCCATACTGTCAAGAAATTTCTGATCAAAAAGAAGAAACAGTTAGTTATCGTTGTCCCTTTTGTAGTAAAAAATCATATATAGATACATCGGGAGGATTAAGCACATTGTTTAAAAAAAGAATAAATAAAATTTAAGGAAAGTGTTATAATAACCCCTGTGAATATCTGTCTAATAAAACTAAAATACGTACGACTTATAAATTTTAGTCTTTCGACATAAAAAATCTGCGAACTAAATTAATCCTTATAAATCAATTGTATCCGTGTTTTATTCATCCTTCCCCAAAAAACGCTGAATGCTGAGAGCTAACGGCTGATTGCTTTATCAGCACCTGTCAACTCGAAATATAAAAACAGACCATTGATCGCTTTTTTGGTTCTCCATCAAAAAGATTATGCGTTAAATATCTAAAGGGCAGGTGTTAAGTAGTTGAAAACGGAATGTTGACCGCTGAATGCAGAAAACATAGATCCTTTAACACTTTTCCGAGCAATAATAAACAGAAAATTGTTAGGAAAAAAAAAAATAAGGCTAATGAGCAAAGAAACTTTTTTCTACTTTTGGAAAATATAAAATTAAAACAACAATAATGGCTTCAAAAGTAATAATTGCCTCAGGAAGAGCGAGTAAAGTACTTGCTGAAAAAATAGCCAAAGCCTATCATCAGGAGTTGGCGAAGGTAGAAGTATGTGTTTTTAGCGATGGAGAATTTCAACCTGCATTTTGTGAAAATTTACGGGGATCTGAAGTGTTTATCATCCAATCAACTTTTCCACCGGCTGATAATCTGTTGGAATTATTATATTTGCTTGATGCAGCACGGAGAGCTTCGGCACATCGCATTATTGCCGTAATTCCTTATTTTGGGGTAGCTCGACAGGATAGAAAAGATAAACCGCGGGTTTCGATAGGAGCGAAATTAGTAGCCAATTTATTAACCGTTGCCGGTGCCGACCGTATCATTGCCATGGATCTTCATGCCGACCAAATTCAAGGTTTTTTTGATGTTCCTGTAGATAATGTGTATGCATCTCGTTTGTTTTTACCATATTTAAAAAACCGAAATTTTGAAAACTTATGCCTTGCTTCTCCCGATACCGGCGGAACGCGACGAGCGGCTACGTATGCCAAATACCTCGGTGCCGATTTGGTTATCGGGTTTAAACAACGTCCTCGCCCCAACGAAGTAGGTACGCTTCAAATAATTGGGGATGTGAAAGATAAAAATGTGGTCATTGTTGATGATATTATTGATACAGCCGGAACAATTTGTAAAGCAGCCAATACTATCAAAGCTTTGGGAGCTAAAAGCGTTCGAGCTATGTGCGTACATCCGGTTTTGTCGGGGAATGCTTACGAAAACATCGAAGCATCGGCTTTGGAAGAACTTATTACAACAGATACCATTCCTTTAAAAAGAAACTCCGATAAAATTACGGTTTTATCAACCGATAAATTATTTGCCAAAGTAATTGACGGTGTTATTACCAGCAATTCCATCAGTTCGTTGTTCGACTATAATCATTTTATGGAATTAAATGATTTATAAGATTAAATGATAGATTACTATACATATAATGTGGGATTAATAAAAATAATAAGCGAATTAAATATTCGCTTTTTTATTTTTTGTACTTTTGTAAAACGATAATTTTTTTACTTAAAGATTAAAAATCAAATGATTGTATATTTTAAGAAAAATAAATCAGTATATGTTGTCGAAACACAACATGTTTTTTCACCGGAAGAAAGTTTAAAATTGGTTTGGTTGTTTTCGGAAGCGAATCAGCTTACTGAAAAAACCATTTCAGGGGTGTATATCGGTCCGCGAAAAGAAATGATTACTCCTTGGAGTACTAATGCCGTTGAAATAACACAAAATATGGGTTTAAAAGGAATCCAACGTGTTGAGGAATTGGTAGAAATAATTGTACCTGTAGACAATATGGATATATTGGAATATGCAAAATCAATGTATGATCCCATGCTTCAACAGCTTTATCAGCATCCCGGTCAAGAAATATTTACGATTGATATAAAACCGGAACCGATTCAATACATTGATGATTTACCCGCCTACACACGCAAAGAAGGCTTGGCATTAAGTGAAGAAGAAATTAACTATTTAAACGATTTGTCCAAGAAAATTGGGCGAAAACTAACCGATTCGGAAGTTTTCGGATTTTCACAAGTTAATTCCGAACATTGTCGCCATAAAATTTTTAACGGAACCTATATTATTAATGGTAAAGAAAAACCGATGTCTTTGTTTGGACTGATAAAAAAAACATCCAAAGAATATCCCAATCAATTGGTATCTGCATATAAAGACAATGTGGCTTTTATCGAAGGACCTATTTGTCAACAATTTGCTCCACATACACAAGATAAGCCCGATTATTTTGAAATAAAAGAAAAAGAAACGGTTATATCTATTAAAGCCGAAACACACAATTTTCCGACTACCGTTGAACCTTTTAATGGAGCGGCAACGGGTTCGGGGGGCGAAATAAGAGATCGTATGGCAGGCGGTATCGGAAGTATTCCCATGGCGGGAACAGCCGTTTATATGACTTCCTATCCACGATTGAGCGATAAACGAATATGGGAATCGACAACGATTCCGCGTAAATGGTTATACCAAACACCGGAACAAATATTAATTAAAGCATCGAACGGTGCCAGTGATTTTGGCAATAAATTTGGTCAACCTTTAATTAATGGTTCTTTATTCACTTTTGAACATTATGAAAATGAAACCTTCTATGGTTATGATAAAGTAATCATGCTTGCAGGAGGAATAGGACATGCCAATAAAGACTATGCATTGAAAAAAACGCCCCAGATTGATGATAAAGTAGTTGTGCTTGGTGGAGATAATTACCGTATCGGCATGGGAGGGGGAGCCGTTTCGTCGGTTTCAACGGGCGAATTTTCTTCGGCTATTGAACTGAATGCCGTTCAACGTTCCAATCCTGAAATGCAAAAACGGGTATTTAATACCATTCGTGCCATGGCAGAATCGGATACAAATCCCATTGTATCACTGCACGATCATGGTGCCGGTGGACATTTGAATTGTTTATCCGAACTTATAGAAACAATAGGAGGCGAAGTAAATGTTAACAGCCTTCCGATTGGAGACCCTACCTTGTCGGCGAAAGAAATAATCGGTAATGAATCGCAAGAACGCATGGGTTTGTTGATTCAGGATAAAGATATGAATTTGTTGGAAAAAGTAGCTAAACGTGAACGTTCACCGCTGTATGTTGTTGGTAAAACCACGGGAAATCATCGCTTGGTTTTTTCACAAAATGAGGCAACTCCTATTGATTTGAATGTTCAAGATATGTTGGGTAATCCTCCCAAAACCGTTATTATAGATGAGTCTGTTCCGCTTGAATTTAAATCAGTTAAAGAAGGAAACGAATCGTTGGAACAAAGTTTGGAAAAAGTCTTACGATTAGAATCGGTAGCTTGTAAAGATTGGTTAACCAATAAAGTTGATCGTTCGGTAACAGGTAAAGTAGCTCGTCAACAATGTTGTGGCAGAATTCAGCTACCTTTGAGCGATTTAGGAGCAGTAGCTATGGATTATCAAGGAGAAAAAGGCATAGCCGTTTCGATAGGACATGCTCCTATGGCAGCGTTGATTGATCCGGCACATGGTTCGGTATTGTCAATAGCCGAAGCTTTAACCAATATACTATGGGCTCCTTTTACGCATGGATTGAAAGGAATTTCTTTAAGTGCCAATTGGATGTGGCCCTGTAAAAACAAAGGAGAAGATGCTCGTTTGTATGAAGCCGTTGAAGCCGCTTCTCAATTTGCTTGTGAATTGGGCATTAATATTCCTACCGGGAAAGATTCGTTGTCCATGACACAGAAATATCCCAATGGGGAAGTGGTGCTTTCTCCAGGCACGGTTATCATTTCTGCTGCCGGTGAAGTATCGGATATTAAGAAGATAGTAAATCCTGTTTTGCAATATAAAGAGGATACCGAAATTCTTTATTTGGATATGTCGTCCGATTCTATGAAATTAGGAGGAAGTTGCTTTGCACAAGTAAACAATGTATTAGGATGTGAAACCCCAACGGTAAAAAATACGACTTACTTTAAAAAAGTAGTTGAAGTTATTCAACATTTAATAAATAATCAAAAAATACTTGCCGGTCATGATGTTTCGGCCGGTGGGTTAATTACTACTTTGATGGAAATGTGCTTTGCCGATGATCGTATAGGATTGGATATTAATGTATCGTCAATAAAATCTGCGACCATTAAAGAAGTGTTTTTCGCTGAAAATCCGGCAATTGTCATTCAAGTCAATAAATCGGATACTATTTCCGAATATTTGATAGCAGAAAA